>JAIOTM010000312.1 GCA_021106755.1 Candidatus Cloacimonadota bacterium
AATAGATTCGTTACGCCGTAAATATGCTAAAGGTAAAATGTTTCGGTGCCATAAAAGATAGATGACCCGCGGGGGTGGCTTTTCTCCGTCGATTTTAAATCGCCAGGAAACTCCAAGTATTCTGACCAACCCGGCAACGAGATGATTATAGAGTCCGGGTAAAAGATTCATCATGTAGCCACATTCTGTCTTTCAACAGGTTTTCGACAATATTCGTCATCTCGGTGGAAGCTGATTTGCTTCCCAGCAGTTTCTTGATTATTGTCAGTTGATCAGCCATTTGCTGATATAGCAGTTTGTGGTCCATGTACTTTTCAATTGTTCCCCGTATTGTGCGGGCATTACAATCATGCTGAATCAGCTCTGGTACTATCTTCCTGTCCATAATGATATTAGGCAGTCCAACCGAAGAGATTTTGATAAGGTTTTTACCTATTAAGTAAGACAAAGTGCCAGTTTTATAGACTATACAGAATGGTGTACCGATATATGCAGTTTCCAGAGTAGCTGTCCCCGATGTTACTACGAGAAAATCGCAATGATTCATCATCTCATAGCTACTGCCGGTTATCATAAATATCTCTTTCACGTCAGCATCGTTTATCATTCCGAAATAAAGTTTAGTAGGCAGGTTTGACGTTTTCGAGATGAGGAACTCGTAACCGCTCCCCCGCATTTGCTTTGTAGTTTTCAGGAACTCAGGGAGCATTCGCTTAACCTCTTGCTTACGGCTACCGGGCAAGAATCCTATCCACTTTTTCTCAGGATTCAATCCGAAACGAGCAGCGAAATCCTCTCTCGTTGTAGTAAGTTCAATTTCCTCCGCGATTGGATGTCCCACAAAGGAGCAATTGACTCGGTTAATTTGTAGAAGCTCTGGTTCGAAAGGTAGAATGCAGGCTACGTGCCGTGTGTAAGCTTTTAGTTTGTAAATGCGATTGTGTTTCCACGCCCAGAACTGGGGAGCAATAAACCACAATACGGGAATAGAAAGGTCGTCGGCTATACGGGCGATACGCATATTGAAGCCGGGGTAATCTACCAGAATAACAAGATCAGGTCGATTTTCAGAAAGTTTTTTGCGGATTATCTTCTCGGTTTTGAGGAAAAATCTTATGTGCTTAATTACTTCAGTGAATCCCATTACGTTAAAACGCTCAAAGGGAAAAAGCGACTCGAATCCTTCTTTCTCCATTTCAGGTCCACCAATTCCGTAATGATGAGGTTTAACCTCTAATTTCTTCAGAGATTTCAACACTTGTGCCGCATGAAGGTCACCGGATTTTTCTCCGGCAATCCAGAAAACGCTTTTCAATAATTTTCCCACACATATTCTCCACTAATTTTTGCCAATAAAGAGCATAAGGGATTTGTGTCAACTGATTGATGAGACAAGGTCAGGGATACACCGATTAATTCTTCTATTGTTGGCTCTAACTGAAACCGATAGAGACAGACCTGCAACACTTTCGAGTTGCACCAAATCTTTATGATATTGGTGAGTGATTCCTGAAGCATAACAGAAAAGGCACTCCATACGGAATGCCTTTGATAGTAATCAGATATATTAAATCAGAGTAAGAATTTTTGAGGCGTTGGCTGTAAATTGCCGCAATTCTTCTCCGCTGAATTTCTTTTGCTCAAGTAGTGCCAATTGATGAATAAACAGGCAAATAGAACCAATGTCTTCGGTTTTTCCAAGTCCTTGCAGTTGCAATAACTTTTTGACTGCTTTGTTCTCCAGATTCACGACAAGCGTATGGTTGGCAAGCATGTCCATACCAGAGTCTTTCATCATCATGTTCATCTCCTGAAAGCGGCGCATGTGCTCGTTAAAAATTATCATAGCCGGAACAGCATCGCTTTTTAGTCGCTTAGGCTCTATAGTAACACTCTTGTTGTCTAATCCTGCTTCGAAAATCTCTTTGATTTTATCACCCTCGGTTTTGTCGTCTTTATCGACTATCTCAGCTTTTTCTTTGTCTTCCAGAAGATTATTCAGTTCTGAATCGATACGGGCAAATGAAACTCCGGGCAACCGCATTTCGAGATGCTGGAAAACATGAACATCTAATGGAGCGGTTGTATGAATAACTTCGATTCCCTGTTCTTTAATCATCTCTAAGTATGTCACATGAGTATTTTCGCCAGCGGAGTAGTAAATCTTTGTATCTGGTGTAGGCATCGGTTCATCTTCACCCTCTTTTTTCTCAGGTTTCGGTTGAGGGTTTCGCTCTTTGTACTCGTTAATTGTTACCCAGTCACCTTTACTTGATTTGAAGACAACAACATCTTTGATAGCATCAAAGAATTCGGGGCTTGTAAGGATACCATACTTGATGAATACTTGGATATCGTCCCACAATTTCGCGAATTTATCACGGTCTTCTTCAAACAGCTTTTTTAAGTAGTCAGCCAATTTCTTGATGATGTACTTTGTGATTTTATTAACAGTTTTGTCTTGCTGGAGGAAACTACGGGAGACATTGAGTGGAATATCAGGGATGTCGATTCCACCTTTCAGAAGGGTGAGAAATTCCGGGATGAAATCTTTGAGGTTTTCGGCGACAAACACATTATTGCAGTAAAGATTAACCTTGCCGCGGTGCATATCCAGTTCGTTTTTCAGCTTGGGGAAGTAGAGGATTCCTTTAAGATTGAAGGGATAGTCCACATTGAGATGTAACCAGAACAGCGGTTCTTCGTAGTCGTGGAACAACTCGCGGTAAAAATCTTTGTATTCTTCATCGGTTACGTCGCTTGGACGCTTGTTCCAGAGAGCAAACTGTTGATTGACAACTTTCAGTTTTTTCTTCTTCTCTTCAAGCTCTTCCTGAGTGATTTTCTCCTCTTTAAGCTCTTCTTCAAGACGCTTTACTTCGCTACTGATGTCCTTATCAAGTTCAATGGGGAAAGGCGTGAAATTGCAATATTTCTGAAGAATTTCGCGAATTTTTGTTTCTTGAATATATTGTTCGCTATCTTCGTTGAAATAGACGGTGACGGTTGTGCCCGGCTCTGTGCGTTTACCTTCATCCATCTTGTATTCTGTAGAGCCATCGCATTCCCAGAAGGCAGGTTTGGCGTTGGCTTTGTAGGAGAGTGTGTCGATTGTAACATGTTTCGCGACCATATAAGAGGAGTAGAAACCAAGACCGAAATGACCGATTATTGAGGATTGTTTATCCTTGAACTTCTCAATAAAATCTTCCGCACCGGAAAAGGCTATTTGATTAATGTATTTTTTGACCTCGTCTCTCGTCATACCAATACCGTAATCAATTATCTGCATTGATTTCTTATCTTTATCAATTGATATTTCGATTTTCATTTCAATGCCGGAATCGGATTGGATTGCCTGACGTTTCTGCATCGCGTCAACAGCGTTGGAAACGAGTTCCCGCAAGAAAATATCGTGCTCCGAGTAAAGCCACTTCTTGATTATTGGAAAGATGTTCTCGGTATGTATGGAGAGAATTCCATTTTCAGTTTTTTTAGTCATGATTTCTCCTGATTTTTCATTTTGAAAACAAGATAAGCTGTAAGGATGATTCTGTCAACGCATAATTAGCAGAAAAGGACGGAGAGTGCTAAAAGCTCCAATAACTGCTTATTTAGTCTTGGAAGTCTGAAAGGAGTGAACCTGTGGGTTTGAAAGAATTGAATAATTCGCTTATGAATAATGCGGGAGACGCGAAACTTTATAATCCTGTTAATTGCCTTTGATTTTCTCCAACTCGCTTTTCAACTCCGGGGTTAAAGGAGCATTGTCGTCTCGCTTCCAGCGTTTGTCTATCTGACTGGAAACTGGAGAATTATGACGGATATATTCCACTACGGTATCCCGCATAGAATTCTCCAGGCGGATTATATCTTTCTCTTCAACCTTAGTGAGCAAGGTTAAACCAGCATTTCCTTCCATGAGAAAATCGGATGTGGCAATTTTATAGGTTGCATCTGCCCGCCATGGTTTTCCACCTATGAGCAGTTTGGTTACCCGGTCGTTATTTTCCCTCTCTTTACTGAAAACCACTTCCACACCGGAAACCCGTAATCCGTGACGTGAGTATTCCACACGTTTTTCGATTATCTGTTTAAGGAAAGTCCCGGAGGCTTCGAATAAAACAATCTGGTTATCGAAGGGCAGAACATCAAATACATCGCGGTAAGTAATAGCCCCCTGAGGAATGTCATCGCGGATACCGCCGAGATTAAGAAAAGAGAAATCCGCGCCTGTTGACTCCAACATTATATCGCAGATAAGGTTGCCAATCACATTTTGCGCACCGGAACCGAGACGTGAAAGAAAGACTTTCGCGTGACCAATCACAGTATTCATACCTTTTTCAGCTTCTGTCTGCATAACCCAGAGTTTGGAACCTATTTCGGGGTGTGGTATGTGCTCTTCCTGAAACATTGTAATCAATATTGAGTCGTCAGCCGGGCTTCGCCAGCCAGCAACAGATTTAGTTTCTTTATCTATTTCCACAATAAGATGTCCGACATTACTTCCCATAGCATATCCCTGCACCACCATTGTATGAGTTATCGGGTCAACCCAGGGTCTGTGAACACCTTTGTGTATATGCCCACCGATAAATATGTCGATGCCTTCTACTTCGTGGGCAAGCTCTTGAGCATCGTAACCCCATGGTCTGCCAGCGGGTCCAAAGTTACTTTCGAGGTTTTGTCTGACATTGCCGGGATAGCGGCGTTGATACGCTTTTTCGGGATAATAAGGAAGACCCATGTGCCCCAGAACAATTACTATGTCTGCTCCTTCATCGCGAACTATTTCGATATATTTTTCTAAAGCGGGCTTTGCCGGAATAAAATCGAGACCCGCTATATTCTCAGGGAAAGACATCTTTTCTGTATCTGTTGTTGTAAGACCGATAATTGCTATTTTCAAGCCCAGTTTTTCGATAAAAATGTAAGGGAGCGCGTAATTAATGAGTTTACCGCTTGTTGTATCAATAATATTACAGGAGAGGATTGGAAACTCTGCCAAAGCGAGTGTAACTTTCAGCGTATCTTCTTTAATATCGTACTCGTGATTACCAATAGCGAGAGCATCGTAAGCAACCATGTTCATGTACTCTATAATAGCTTTGCCATTAGTTACCGTACCCACGGGGTGTCCCTGAAAAAAGTCTCCGGCATCTAACAACAGGTTTGCTCTGCTCTTGTTGTCTGTCAGCTTGCGAACAGACTGAATATATGTTGCCGCTGAGGCTCCACCTCCAATCATGGGGGGAAAGTCAGGATTCATATAAGTGGCGGGATAAACATCAATTCCGCCGTGTATATCGTTTGTGAACATGATGTCAATAAGTAGCGTTTCTGCTCCGCAAACAGAGAAAACCGCCAACAGCAGCAGGATAAGAAATCTGTTCTTCATGTGTCCTCTTGTCGTGTTACCAGTTGAAACCTATGGTTGTTGTTACTTTTACAAAATTCTCGGTTACTTTGTCGGCATTATCCCAGCCACGGTCGCGTTTGGCTTCCTGCCAGAACTGACTTACGTAAGCGGGATCATCGGCGTAGTTGGTGTCGTTGTAGTAGCTGTCCGGGAACAAATCCATTATCCGGTATTTTCTCGCGGAATATTCAACCGCGAAGTCAATGTTCACTTTATCTAATAATTGAAATCCTGAACCGCCTGTAATCGTTGGTATATCAATGCTATCGTCGATGGGAGTGGTTTCGTAGCGGAAACCAAGGCGTAAAGGCAAAGCCCGGACAACCTGATGCTCTACACCCATATACCAGACATAAGAGTCTTTGTAACTGTCGCTTACATCTGACCAGTTAATTCGTTCTACATCAAAATTGACAAACGTTTGCATTATGTTTCGTGGACGGTAGGTAATGCCCGCTCTGAATCTGGTTGGCAACCAGGTTTTACTATCTGAAACAGACACCCCGTTGAAAGATTGCTCAATTGTGATTTCTACCTTTGGCTCAAAGGCAAACCCGCAGGCAACTCGTTCGTTGATATCCGCTTGCAGTCCAAGCTTGAAGCCGGTTCCACTCAAATCTCTGTCCATATTCTGATGGTAATCGGGAAGCACAAAGTCTGATGTAACAGACTGAGACTGCTCGGTCCATTCAATGGCAGAATTTAGCTTGTGATTACCAAAATAACGAGATACCATTATTCCGGCACTCAGATTAGAATTAAAGGGAAAATCTGACGCCGCGCCACTTAGAAGCAAGCTGTTCGCGTAGAGTGTTCCTACTCCATCAATAGTGTTAATAGCGATGCTGTAAGGATATTCATTGTTGTCGGAACCAGAGTCTGTACGCACTTCTTCTTCGTAATAGCAGTCATAAGTGAAGACGGGACGGAATAAAAATGCTGTACCCCAACTCAAATTTCCAGTTCGGAAGGTATAGTATATACCACCCGAATAGTCTGCGAAATAGTTTGTATTTACAGCGTAAGTGCCTTCATCAACATAGCTGTCGAAGAAATTGTAGAGAGCAATGCTCCGCCTTTCTTCAACCTGCATAATTGCTACCGACATTTCCATACCGGTAACATGTTGCAAGCGTGTTAATCCAGCGGGATTGTGGGTTAAATCAGCTACTCCGTAACTCCAGGCAGTGCATGCACCGCCCATAGCCGCCGAACGTGCCGACATAGACTGAACATAGTTGCCGATTGCCTGACGTTCCATTAATGACCAGCCAAATATAGAACTGCTGATTAAAAGTATAAGCAGAAACAAGCTTATTTGCTTCATAGTTTCCTCTTTATATGTTTTTTTAATATTTCCAGTCGATTTGAATACGAACCGCCCGTTCATCCTCGTGAACAGTCATAAGGTCATAAGGGACATCATCGGCAGGTTCGTTTGCCCAGGTGCGAAAATCCAGTTCTTTTGTTTTATAGCGTTTCCATTTGAACTTAACAGAAAGGAAGAGATTTGCGGAGATTCTATCTATAACCGTGAACCAGTATTTTACTCCCTGCTCACCCATAAAATCAATCTCCATATCCTCATAATCCCAGTGGCTTACACCGTGACCGTTCCAGAAGTTGAATGCGCCTTTCACCTTGAGATTCTTGTTGAATACATGAGTGTAGTCAACATTAATGAAATCACCATGAATTCGTGTAGTAGTGTTCGCGGTAGAACTTTGTCCATTTTCTTCAGGATCGTTGGCAAGGTAAGGATAAGGTGGCATGTCAACTGCTGTATATCTGTATTCAAAGGACATATAATCACGCCGACTTAATATTGCGCGAACTTTTCCCGTAGTTTCGTTGGTGATAGAGACTGCTCTGTCTGCACTATCATCGTAGCGATTTGCCTGATGTTTGTATTTAAGCCTGAGACGCAGAGCAAAGATTGGTCGAAATTCCAACTCTCCCTGAAAGCGTACCGATTTACGCAGGTCGCATTTACGCTCCCACATATCAATGTATGCACTGGTGAGTGTGAAATATCGGCTGAACTGGTATCTGGTCTGAAAATAAATGCCCTTCTCAGCCTGTGCCTGAGCGGAATTGACATATAATTCAGCGAGAACAGGATTGGACAGCTCGTGGGCGTATTTATCAAATACAGTATCATCAAATTTTTCGTGTTCCGCGAAACCCCGCGAGTAGGGATTATCGAAATTCAGGTCGTAGTCGCGAAAGAGAATCAGGAAATTCAGATTGTCGAACTGGGTGTGTGCACTCGCAATAATAGCTTTAGGGTCATCACCTATTTTGAAGATATTACCGTCTCTCTCCATCTCGGCATACTCTCCCTGAAAAGAGACTACATCCAGTACTGTACGCCAGTCTAATCCGTAAACTCTTCTGTAGTCACGCTCGTAAGTGCTTGTTTTAGTGGAATAAAGACTTAATATCTCTGTGTCGGGAAGTTTGAATTTTCGCCATGAATCCTGATTGAGGAGAATAGTTTTTTTAAGCTCTTCTTCAGTTTCCGGCACGTAGAAATGCCGATTGTAACGGGCTTCGTAGGCGGTAAAACCGATATGAGTACCAATTATGGGAGAATATTCCAGATGAGTGCCCAATAAGGTTTCTTCGAGAGCGTCTCGCACAGCAGCGAGTTTATCTCCCTGAATTGCTATAATCTTATCTTCAATTGGTCGGGGCGACATAGTGATATAGCTGAAAACCATGTCTCTATCGTTGCGGTTTTTATCATCATCGTTAGCGAACCAATCATCGTCGTTACTATTATAGAGCAGTACGTCTTTTTTATCGAATGAACCGAACAGGGCTATATTCAGGTTGGCTCGTTTCCATTCTATTGCTCCACCCCTGAGAGCGTATTCCTGAGAGTGAGATAAATCGCCGATGATTCCGGTAATTCGCTTGCTGAAGCCGTATCCTGTCTTGCGCGAACTGAAGTAATCGGTATTTTCCATTACCAGCCCCTCGCCAAAGGTTGCCCGATAGTTACCACTATATGCTTTTATGAAGTTAT
>JAIOTM010000244.1 GCA_021106755.1 Candidatus Cloacimonadota bacterium
CCGAACACGGAAGTATTCGACTTTGAATTAGAGAGTTAGAAGATGAAGTATTCGATAATCCAGTTCCCCGGCTCTAACTGCGATCATGACAGTTTCTATATCCCTCACATCAGGGGGCATAAGGTCGAAATGATATGGCACAAGGAAACTAATCTGAAAGACCCTGACATCGTCTTTCTCCCTGGCGGCTTTTCCTATGGTGATTACCTGCGGGCAGGAGCTATTGCCAAGTTCTCGCCTATTATCGGTGAAGTAGTTAAATTCGCGAACAGGGGCGGATACGTTATTGGCGTATGCAATGGGTTTCAGGTACTTACAGAGACAGGGTTACTGCCTGGTGCGTTGATGATGAACAAACATCTGAAATTCATATGCAAACACCAGCATATCCGGGTAGAAAACAACACTACATCATTTACTTCCAAAGCAAAAGCGGGGCAGGTTTTAGATGTGCCAATCGCCCACAAAGAAGGTAATTATTATATTGATGAAGCTGGTCTAACCCAATTAAAAGATAATGGGCAAATAGTGTTTCGCTATTGCGATGTAGCTGGTAATCTCAGCGAAAAATCCAATCCTAACGGCTCAAAAGATAATATCGCGGGTTTGTGCAATATCAAAGGCAACGTTCTTGGGATGATGCCTCATCCTGAACGAGCTGCTGAGGATGTTGTTCTAAGTGGAGATGGCGCTGTCATTTTTGAATCTCTGGAAGCCAGCTTTCAGTAGCCTGCTCTCCCTGTTTCTTCCCCGGTACTGCATTTCGTGCGGTGCTTTGTCAGAAAACGATGGTTGGCTGTGCGAGACTTGCGAAAAGCTTCTGAAAAGCGAGAAAGCCGGGTATTCACCGGAAATAATTGACGCGGATTGTAATCTGCGTGAAGAAAGGTACTTCGATAGTGGAATCGCCCTCTTTCCATTTCACGGTGTCGCGAGAAGTTTTATTCATGCACTAAAATATGACGGTTTTACTAAGTCTGGTACAAATATTGTATTTCGAGCCAGACACGATATAGAAAAATTCGCGAAAGATAGAGAGATTGACGGAATTATCGCAGTTCCTCTACATAAGATAAAACACCTGAACCGGGGATTCAATCAGGCGGAAGTGCTTGCTGAAAGCATTGCTGATATTACGAACTGGACTGTTCTCAAGCGGGTTGTTATCAGAAGCGTGAACACGAAATCGCAGTCGCACCTGAGCGCGGAAGAACGACAGGAAAATGTTGCTGAGGCGTTTACGCTTTTCTCGGGAGCAATAGTACGGAATAAGCGATTTGTGTTGGTGGATGATGTTTTTACCACAGGCGCGACAATAAATTCTATGGCGAGAGTACTTAAACGGAATGGAGCAGACAGGGTGTTTGTCTTGACAGCAACAAAGGCGGTTAAATGATTGTTCAGATAGATGAAGAACAGGCACTTATAAAGTGTGACAAAATAGCTAAGTTCATTGTAGAGAGACGAATGGCTCCTGCCGCGATGATGTTTATCATCTCGTTAAAACCACTAAGTTTTATTGGCAGTCAGGTAATGTACTTTCTTGAACCTTTCGCCGAAGTTATTTTCGACGCGAAAGAGTATCAGGAATTCGCGGCACTGATTGAACGGCGAGAATATGTGGATATCCTCATCAACCGGATAGACGAACTGGACGAGGAGATGCACCGCGAAGAACGCAAACGCCGAAAAATTGAGCGGAAACGGCAATGGAACAAGGTTAAAATATTCTTTAAAAAGATTGTAAAAAAATAGATGGAGGAGCCTATGGCTACATCGGATTTACAAAGAATCATTGCTACCGATTGTGGTAGTACAACCACAAAGGCAATCCTCATTGAGTTTGTGGACGGAGAATACCGGCAAACTGTTCGAGGAGAAGCACCTACAACCGTGGAAGAGCCTTTGAATGACGTGACAAGAGGAGTCGTCAATTCAGTTCAGGAGCTTGAAGAATTAGCACGGCTGAAGTATAACAACCCAAATATTAAATTCACTGACGGTGATGAAATAATTATTCCCCGTAACGGTGATGTCGGGGTAGATGCTTATGTATCTACCAGTAGTGCCGGCGGTGGTTTACAGATGATGGTTACCGGAGTTGTGGCTAAAATGACTGGTGAAAGTGCCGAACGTGCCGCTCTTGGAGCGGGAGCTATCGTTATGGACCTTATTGCTTCTAACGATCAGCGTCCCAACTACGAAAAAATTGAACGTATTCGCGCCTTGCGTCCCGATATAATTCTCATGGCGGGCGGAGTTGACGGCGGTACAACCAAGCATGTTGTTGAGTTGGGCGAGTTAGTCGCCGCGGCAGACCCACGCCCCCGGTTAGGAAAAGCTTACAATCTACCGGTTATATACGCCGGAAACAACAAAGCTGTGGATGCAATCAAAGAGACGCTGGAAGGTAAAGTTGATTTGATTATGACCGAGAACATCAGACCTACATTAGAGAAAGAAAATCTTGGACCTGCCAGAGATAAAATCCACGACCTGTTTATGGAACATGTTATGCAACAGGCACCGGGGTATAGCAAACTAATGAGCTGGACACGCGGTCCTGTTGATGGCAAGCTTCAGAATATTCCAATTATGCCAACTCCCGCCGCAGTGGGAAACATTATGCAGACTATTGCCCGGCAACGCGATATTGAAGTACTCGGTGTGGACATTGGTGGAGCGACAACTGACGTATTCTCAGTCTTTTCTGAGGAAAAAATCTTTAACCGTACAGTAAGTGCTAATCTCGGAATGAGCTACAGTATCTCCAATGTGCTTGCTTCTGCCGGACTGGAAAACATACTTCGCTGGGTTCCAATCGACATCGACGAAGCGTCTTTGCGCAACATGATAAAGAACAAAATGATTCGCCCTACAACAATACCTCATAAATTGGAAGAGTTAGTGCTGGAACAGGCAATCGCTAAAGAAGCGTTGCGTCTGGCTTTTATACAGCATAAGGAATTCGCGGTTGGTCTCAAAGGTGCTCAACAGAAGCGGGACATCTCGGAAGCTTTCGATCAGGAAATTTCCGGTGGTACACTCGTTAATATGATGAGCCTTGATTTGCTTGTTGGTAGTGGCGGAGTAGCATCACATGCCCCACGCCGTAACCAGACAGCTATGATGCTGATTGACGCCTTCCTGCCAGAAGGCATAACCCGTATTGGGGTGGATAGTATCTTTATGATGCCTCACCTCGGCGTGCTTTCTGAGATTAGTCAGGAAGCCGCGACAAACGTATTTGAGAAAGACTGTATGATATATCTCGGTACTGTTGTTGCCCCGGTAGGTAAATGTAAACCCGGCAAAGTTGCCTTGAGTGCGGAAATAAGCTTACCAGACGGCAAAACTTTCAAGGAAGATATTGTCTTCGGTGAAGTTCGACTGCTCAAATGCGGAGTAGGGGTAAAAGCCAGGGCAATCCTTAAACCCGGCAAGGGATTGGATATTGGAGCCGGAAGGAACCAACCTATGGAAACCGAGTTGGACGGCGGTGTAGTCGGAATCATTCTTGACACCCGTGGACGCGCCCCGTTTGTAATGCCGCATGAATCATCCGAGCGCATTCCGCTACTCAAGAAATGGATGAAAGAACTCGATGTTTACCCCGAAGAAATCTGCAAATAGGAGGTGACCCATGGGAAAATCATATTCACCAGGACTTACAGTAACAGATAATATAGTTCTCAAAAAAGAGCGGATTCTGCCATTAGAAGGCGAAGTCACCGTTAAGAAAGGAGACAAGGTTAAAGCTAACGATGTTATAGCTGTTACCCGACTTCCGGGAAAAGTTATCCCCCTTAATATGGCAAATAAACTTGGTTCAACCCCGCAACTTGTCGGACAGTTTATCAAAGTGAAACAAGGCGATGAAATAAAAAAAGACCAGATATTAGCCGAGACAAAGGGATTCTTCGGTTTTTTTAAGCAAACAGTAAAATCTCCAACCGACGGCGAAGTTGAAAATATATCCAAACATACAGGTCAGATGCTACTGCGTGAACCACGTATCCCTATCGAAGTGAAAGCCTTTATTGATGGAATCGTAGTAGAAGTTATACCGAAACAGGGCTGTGTTATCGAGAATGTTTCCGCCTATATTCAGGGGATTTTCGGGATTGGTGATGAAACAATAGGTGATATAGAAGTTACCATCAATGACTGTAACGACCCCCTTACGCTGGAAATGATAAAACCTGAACATAAAGATAAAATTCTGGTCTCCGGTACAGTTGTTTCTTATGAAGCAATCCAGAAAGCGATTTCTACCGGAGTAAAAGCGATTATTACCGGCGGTATCGACGACCATGACTTGAAAAAACTTCTCGGCTACGATATCGGCGTTGCTATTACGGGACACGAAAACATTGGTATCACTATAGTTGTTACAGAAGGCTTCGGACCAATTAAAATGGCACGTAAAACCTTTTCTTTATTAAAACAATTTCAGGGGCATCAGGCTTCTGTACACGGTCGTACCCAGATTCGTGCAGGAGTCATCAGACCAGAGATTATCATCCCGATTGAATTTGACGAGAATGCGCTTACCGATGTGCAACCTTCGTTGCCATTCCTGGAAATTGGTGCTACAATCCGGGTGATTCGAGAGCCAAACTTTGGATTCATCGGTAAAGTGACAGGACTCCCAGAGCAATTGAAAGTTGTGGAAAGCGAAACAAAGGTTCGAATCCTCGAAGCAGAATTGGAAAACGGACAGAAAGTAACTATTCCGCGGGCAAACGTGGAAATTATTGAAGACCATTAAATCATCTACTGATAATAAATTAAAGGAGCGGAATCCCGCTCCTTTTCTATTTACTTTGAAAGAAGGTTCTTTGCAGGAAAAAATAAGAGGGCGAACACACAGGTTCGCCCTACACAACCACCTTCTCTCCCGTTTCAGGAACAGTTATTAGTAATCCAATCACAGGTACTTAAACTGATTATCCAGAATAGCCAGATGAGCTTTCCGGGGATGCCGGAAAACGTGGTTTTTGGTTTTATACTTGACAACGAAACCCTGTATAATAGATGTAAGAAAAACTATATAAGCTAAGGAGTAATTATGAAACGTACTATCAGCGTAGCGTTATTAGCCTGTTTGCTGATCAGCATATTTCTTTCTGCCTGCGCGCCTCCACCCCCTCCGGTAGAGAAATCGCAACTTGAGCAAGCACGGCAGGATACGCAATCAGCGGAGCAAGACGCGGAGAATTTGAGACTTGAAAAATCCAACCTTGAAAAACAGGTCAGTGATCGAGAAGCCGAAGTAAAAGAGTTGAAATCCTACGAACGGCAACTCAAAGGCGAATAGGAGAAGAAGATGAAAAAAATATTGGCACTCACCCTCATCGCCGTATTCAGTCTGGCTTTACTTGCTCAGGTAACATACCTGAACGAAGAAGATTACAAAGAACTCAGCAAAGCCGAGCGCGAAGCTTACTGGCAGAAACTGGAATCCGAAATGGAAACTCTTCAGCAACGCAAAGCAGATGCTATGGCAAACAGCGAACAATATCGTATGGATATTGAAAGTCTGAAAAGTCGCCTTACTACTTCTAACGGCGAATACGATGCTATCTATAACAGAATACTGGATTATCTTGGCGTTACATCGGCAGATTTTGATGGTGTTCGCCGGAAAATCGCGTATTTCAACAAACAGATTGATAACTGGAACAACATGTCAGATTCCGAGATTTGGAACGCAAAGAAAAATATCGTCGAAGCTATTGATGATTACAACAGTTATCGTGCAACCAAGTACGCGAAAATTCCAGATTTCAGAAAAGATTTCTCAGATCTGGACCGTCGCATCAGCAACATCGAATCAACCATGAAACGTGCCCGTCCCCGTTACTACGAAGACAACTACACAGTACAGCAGGGAGACTATCTATCCAAGATATCCGGCTACGATTTCATTTACGGCGATCCTGCCAAATGGGGCATTATCTATCGTGCTAACCGCGACCAGATTAAAGACCCCAATATCATTTCAATTGATCAGATACTCAAAATACCGCGTGGCAAACCTTACCACTGGAAAGTCTGGAAAGGTGAAAGCCTCTGGAGAATTGCTTCATATCCCGAAGTATATGAAGATGGAACAAAATGGGGTCTTATCTACAGAGATAATAAAGATCAGATTAAAGACCCGAACCTGATTTTCCCGAACCAGGTTTTCCGGATTCCGCGCGACTAATAAAGGCTAATAGGAAAAGCCTCTCATTCAGGGAGGCTTTTTCCGTTTATGAAACACCACTCAACACGCCAAATCAGTTGTCTTATAGTTGCCATCCTGCTGGCAATTATATACTATATCTCGCAAACGATTACCTATCAACCTGCTTACGCTCAGATTAAAGCCGGACAGATAGCTGACAGGGATATTGTCGCGCCATTCACTTTTACCGCTTACAAAAGTGATAAGCAGATAGAAAAAGAGAGTCGAACAGCAGTGCATGAATTCCAGCATGTGTACAAAATTCATGAAAGTACTAACTTCACGATTCTCAAGAATCTGGACGCTGTTTTCGAAGCATTCAGCCGACCTTCTGCCAAAGGAAACCCGGAACAGATATTAACCATTATTCGAGAGAATATATTCCCAATATCTCAGAACGCGGTTAACTACCTCATAAATGACGACAACAGACAATCGCTTCATGAATACCTGATAAACCAGATAGATAACGCTATCACCATTGGCATCTTCCCGGATGAGTATCCCGATAATACGATTCTCATCAACCGGAACGGAGATATCCGTGAATATTCTCTGCGTAAACTTTTTTCCGTTCAGGAAGTAATTGAGCGTATCCTCGGCAGAATCGACAACAACACCAGAAAGAAAACTGCCCATGAAATCCTTGATTTCATAATCACAGTAAACATTTTTCCCGATGATGAAAAGAATGCTGAAATCAAAGAATCTCTGCGAGAAGATATTAATCCTGAAATCGGGAAAATTTTACAGAATGAGAAAATTATCTCGAAAGGAAACCGAGTCAGCGAAGAAGATTTTCAGAAACTGCAATCGCTCGCAATAGCTGCCAAGCAACAGGGAATTGAACAAACTGGTATGGAATTATTCTTCGGTGCGTTAGGAATATTCATTCTATCCTGTTTTCTGCTCTGGTCTCTGCTCTATTATTGGAAATTTTTCATCCAGACCAAACTGGAAACTACTTCAGAAGTTGTTTTAATACACTGTGGGGTGCTGTTTTCAGCAATCGCCGCTTTGAGCGTTCACCTGTTACTGGCAACCAGTGTTTTTCTTATTCCTTTTGGGTTCGTGCCCTTTATCCTTGCCTCTATTTTTTCTCCACAAATAGCTATTATCT
>JAIOTM010000300.1 GCA_021106755.1 Candidatus Cloacimonadota bacterium
TGTAATCTAATTTTCCAATCCATCGGGATCATAGTTAACTCCTTTTCTGCTTACCTGATAACAGCTATTCTGCCGCGCTTATAGTCATTTCCCATTCTAAGTACATAAAAGTACATGCCAGATGATACTTCATTAGCGATTTTGTTTACTCCCTTCCATGGGAAAAAGTTCTCCATTTCGGTACGGGGTGAAATCGCGCTTTCGTAAACAAGTTCTCCACTTATATCATAGATCGACAATTTGCCACTTTTGTGCAATGGGAGATTGAGAAATTTGATTGCATCCGCTTTGCTGGTATAAAAAGGGTTGGGGGCAATGATAACATAGCTCAGGTCTCGAATTTCAGTCAGGCTGAACTCTTTTTTATTTTCGCTGTTTAAAATCATATTTCCGGTAAGGTCTTCAATGTTTCTGGTAACAATAAAATATGGTTGAGTGGAGTATTCCATTTCCTTTAACATTGTTACCTTAGTTATACTGCCAGTGTGGCTTATAGTATTAATTCCGTTGCTTAAATCTATTTCCGGTGGCATTAAAGCGTAATTAAGGATATTACCAGCGGTTTCGGATGAAACATCTTCCGAGAAGTGAATCTCAATTGCTGTTCGCGAGATAATCTCAATATTTTCAATCAAAGGAGGTTGAGTATCATCTTCATAATCAAAAGAGAACACTCCCGCCTGAAATGGAACTCCGCTGGTGCTGAATAAGCCTTCCACAAAAATGGAATAGTCATCCTGTGGTTGGAGAATCGAACCGAAAGTAAGTATTACTCCTTTACCGCCATAGATAAAAATAGTTGACGCAGGATGTCCAATATCATGATTAACGGTAAAATAGCCAGTATTAACGCCAGTACTGTGCAACTTCGTATCGAAAGTTATCCGTAGCTTGTTAACCGCTATCATCTTAATCGTTTCTAACAGGGGAGGATTATCAGGGGTTACATCTTTCCACAGAGTCCAACGGGATTCATTTGGCGACAGACTATTATCTACAGCCGATATGGCATAGCTGTAGGTTTGTTTTGCTTGCAATCCAGAATCAATATACCGCTGAGTTAAAGTCGTGTCGGCAAACACGGAATCCACCGGAACCGTGCTTGTACCAAGCCGTCGATAGAGCTTGTAGTAATCCGCGTTGCCGTGCTGCCATTCAAGTCTGGCGGATTCTTCGTTAACCGGGTTAACTACAAAGCCACCGGGGGTATCAGGTCCAGTGAACGGAGCCGATGCCGTAATTACGTAACTCATCAGCGAGTCATCCACGCTGTTATTAATAAGTATCTGAACCTCATTCTGGTCATCCGCGGGCAGGGCTATCGCCTGATAAGTTTCTGAAGATTCCCCTTTCCAGATAGGTTGAAACACTCCTCCAATGTAATCAATAACGTAAACATGAGGAGCAAGACACAAGATTATTTCCAGGTCTTCGTCGTCATCAAGGTCAATTGTTGTAACAGAATTCTGCGATTCGAACTGATCGAAACTCAGGTATCCCATAGACTCAAACTGATTGTCTCCGGTATTTTCGTAAAACTCAAAATACCAGAAAGTCTTGTTTGGGTCTTCCACATTGTTTACATAACCACCAACACAGAAATCGTCTCTTCTGTTGCCAGTAAAGTCCCCTATTTCGAGGTAGTACAGGTTAGGCGTAATCAATCTTCGTGCCCAGATAAGGCTATCAGCACTTGGTCCATACATTTCGTATATCATTACATCACCGTCTGTGTCTGCGGTAAGGAAGTCTATACGCCCATCCACATCTAAATCTCCCGCTCTTACTTTTGGCACAAAAGTGTTGCGTTGCATGGTCGTTGTTTTATTATAAATCGTATGTATTTCAGTGAAATAATCATCAACTCTATCGAACAAAGTGATAACTCGCTGTTCTGGTAAATTGAGTACTAAGGCAATCTCATCCTCTGGATCATCATCGAAATTAACAAAATTTCCGCCCATCACATTCGTCCAGGGTCCCAGCTTGAGAGTATCTGGATATTGGTCTCCGGTATTTGTTTCGTATAGTGTTGCGACATCAAGATTAAGTCCAAGAACTTCTATACCTGTTCCGTTTGTGTCACCTATGTCCAGGGGCCAGAACTGGTCAGTAAATTCATGTTTGGATACCAGTTGATTGCCCGCTATTTCCCAGAAATGCACAGGACCATAACCCTCACCAAGTTCCATACCAACAAATTCCCGATTATGGGTTTCAGGGATGCAAACCAGAGCAATGCCAGCGGATTCCTGCTGATAATCGTAAATATCGATAGAGGTATAATTGATATAGACAAAATCTTCTAACCAGGCTGTTTCATCAATCAGACCTGTTAAATTAGTAGCATGAAGTTTAATATCTGTCGAACCAGCGGCGACATCCATTGGAAGTCGTAGAATATGAAGCGAATCCGCGTAATCGCTATACATGTTTATTACTTGATTGCTCTCGTCCCGACATTCCACCACGAGATTGACTGTTTCGTTATATTTGCACTGAATGTAAAAAACTGGTAGCTCGCCTTCAAAGCGTACATACGGAAAGAGATAATTATCCATTAGCTCAGGGGGAGTCTGGTCAATAAAGATATTTCTCCGAACATCGTATTTACTGCCATCGGTAGCACTCAGCTCCAGTTTAAGCACATAGTAACCTTCAGGGAATGCTTCCACCACGAGAAAATCAGCCAACAAACCATCAACTACTGAGTCATAGTGAAATGAGGGTATGTTACTGTGAGTATAGACATCTCTCCAGTCAACTTCCTCAGGGAATTCATTATTACTGTACATGAGGCTGTAACGAAAAAAGTTCTCTGTGTCGGCGGTACCAGTTATCTGGAATGACCCGGACAACCCCAGGAAATCCGTTGGATAGGTAATCTCTAATTGAGGAACAGAGGTGATTTGTAACAGTGCGTAAACATCTAATAAACCGTTTCCATAGAAGTTATCAAATCCGGGTTGACCGAGGTCGATTGCGGTTGTAAGCAAGCTCGCCCGAATTTCCTGATACGACAGCCCCGGTCGGGCAGAGAGCAAGAGAGCAACTGCTCCGGCTACAAATGGCGCGGCAGTTGATGTACCTGACTGTTCAAAGTAGAGATTTTCGCTGTCTGAGGCGTATGTGCTGAGTATCTGCTGTCCCGGAGCTACTAAATCTAAATTAGGACCAAAGCTGGAGAATCCGGTAAGATTGAGATAGTCATCTACCGCACCCACGGAAATAACCGTAGCCAATCGGGAAGGGTAACTGATTCCGGCAACAGGATTGTTTCCCGCGGAAGCAACCATTATTGAACCTTGATCGTAGGCATACTGACAGGCATCGGCAATAATCTGGGAATAATTGTTGTCGCCCCAACTCATGTTTATTACGTCCGCACCGGAGTCCGCCGCGTAAACAATGGAGGCGGCACAGTCATCATCCTGAAGATATCCGTATCCCTCAGTAGTTCTGAAACCAGCCCTTATTGTCAGCATACGTATATCGAAACAGATTCCGGCGATACCTTCCTGATTGTTCGTATCCGCCCCAATAATTCCGGCTACATGGGTACCATGATTATTTTCATCAGTAGCATCGTTATCCTGATCCATATAGTCACCGAGAGCAATGTCGTGTAATTCGGGTGCGTCGGAGAAATCCCACCCCCTGAAATCGTCGATATATCCGTTGTTGTCGTCGTCAACTCCTTCAACACCATTCAATTCTGTTTCGTTGATAAAAAAGTTGTTCTGCAAATCAGGATGGTCAAACAAGCATCCAGAATCAATAATCGCCACAATAATCTGGCTGTTACCTGTGGTTATTTCCCAGGCTTCGGGCAGATTAACCAGACTCAGATTCTGATTCACGTAATATGGGTCTGTAGGGGTAACTGTGTGCATCTTGTTGATGTAGTTTGGCTGAAAGTATTCAATGCCAAAAAAAGACTGTTTCCCCGATAGCAATGTTTTCCAATCTGGTTCTATCTCAAGGTTTACACGAAAATACCTGTTATCTTCAAAAGGCAATATAGCTTCAACAGATTTAACACCGAAAGTTGTTAAAAACGAGTCGAATTTTTGCAGACCGAATATATTCCCGTGTGGGGTTAATGGTCTTGAAGTCTTCACCAGCATCTGCCGGGGAGTATATTCCATAGCGGTTGCAACACTAATAATAATCAACAACAAAGCTATCAGCTTTAATCTCTTCACAAAAACTCCTTACTACAATTAGAACGAAATTTTATAATTACATGAATCACGTATTATGTCAATACAAATATCCATATATTGCAACTGGCATTAAAGGGATTTATAGCCGATAACTCAGACTAATACTATGAACCGTGTCGATTTCTTCCTTATATGGCAAAAATGAGTAGTCAAACCCAAACCGTTTCCATTTGATACCAACACCTGTAGCAATGGTCTCAATGTCATAATTGATTTTGTATCCCATACGAAGGAACAGGACATCGTAAATCCCTATATTACTGCCTATAATTACCTTAGTAGTATTGTAATCGCGGTGCCATATCTGCCTAGCTTCGATTGATGCAGACTAAGTACCGAATTCATAACGTTTGCAAACGCTCAACTCCCCGGTAAAGGGAAGCTCCATACTCTCCTCGCGCATCTTACTTGTTATGCCAAGATGCTTTACTGCAGCGTTGAGGATAACTCAATTAAGCGGCGTACTCCAGGTGTAGCCAACATCTACCGAGAAACC
>JAIOTM010000324.1 GCA_021106755.1 Candidatus Cloacimonadota bacterium
AAAAAGTTCCGGTTGAAACGACCGAAACAATCAAAGTACCTAAAGAGGTAAAACGTGCTCAATACACACCCGTTGGCAGAGAATTGTTTCCCGATGCCGATAAACCAGTGCCTTTGGCAATCCTTGGTTTTCTGAAAAACAATGAGGAAGACGAAAGTTTAAGCAGTCGTTTCGCAATTGAACTCAAAAACGTACCTGACATATACAGCAAGTTCAAAATATACGATCCCCGCTCCCTGAAAGAATCGCTTGAACTGCGAACTCTTGATTCTCAAGACGCAAGACTATTGAAACAGCTTTCTGACACAATGAAGATAAACTATATCGTTTTTGGACGCATCTCAAATGTTATTGACCGCTCTTTTGAAATGACGGTTAAACGATTGTCGGATAATGTAATAGTTTTTCATGGCAATTATGAAAACTCAGACAAATCCACCGCAATTATTGACGCGGTAAAGCTATTTTCAAATAATCAGATACCGCAATATTCTATGGTTCATGTAGGCGAAGATACCGAATATAAGAAGATAACTGTCCACCAGAATCGTCGGATTGCCTACCAAACGCGTCAGCTTGACATCTTTAAAACACTCGCGATAATCGCTTTAGCAGGAGTGGGAGTTTTCATCGCGCTACAGCAATAACTTCGGGAGCACCAACTTTGCCAGACGCTTCTCGCTTCGCAAAAGTGCTTAGTGCTCATGTTTAATCATATTAAGCACACTTTCAAACATATTTTCATTTACAGTATTGGGAATATGTCTGCCAAGATTGTAGGATTTGTTTTACTTCCGGTTTACACAGAGAAACTTGTTGTAGCTGACTATGGGCGACTGGCAATTCTTGAAATAACCGCTCAAATAATGATAACAATTGCTGGCTTGAATATCAGTACGGCAATGTTGCGATGGGCAACTTTACAACCCGAGAAATACCGTGAAATTGTCTCTACATCATTTTTTGCTGTCTTGTCGTTACTAACTATTTTTGCCGCTATTTTCATTCCCCTGCGCTCAATGCTGGCAATGGTACTGTTCTCTGATCCAAAATTCGGATACTATTTCTTGTTGCTGATTCTATATGTACTTGGATCAGTTTATCTGAATCTGCCGTTTACGCAACTACGCGTTAAGGAGCGTTCGACTGCTTACGCGTTATTAAATACTGTTCGATTCACACTCACATTGGCACTAATCATCTATTTTGTGGTTTATCGGGGTGAGGGCATTGCCGGAATATTGCGTGGTCAGCTTTACGCTGTTTTGTTAATGATTCTCATTACATTGCCAGTAGTGTTGCGTGATCTTCGCTGGAAATTTGACTATCCCCTCTTCAAGTCTATGATAGCCTATAGCCTTCCCCTGATTTTCAGCACTTTGTCGGGCATTATTCTTGCTGTGACAGACCGTTATGTTCTGCGATATTCCGCTTCTTTCGATGATGTCGGTATTTACTCGCTGGCATACAAGTTTGCCAGTATTGTAAATATTGTATTGCTTCAATCCATGCAAATAGGGCTTCTACCCATTGCTCTACGATACTACAACGAAGATATATTTCCCAGACTGATTATGAAGATACTCACTTACTTCAATCTGCTGGGAATGATGCTGGTGCTGATTCTCTCGTTCTATTCCAGAGAGTTAATTGTACTTCTCGCGGAAAAACCTGAATATTATCCCGCTTATAAACTCATCCCCTTGCTCGCGATTCCATTTCTCTTCCGCGGAATGCAGTATATATTCGCGTTAAACCACCATTACAGAGCTAAAACCCGGCAACTGACCCTTATCATACTTGCCGGAGCCTGCCTTAATCTTGTGCTGAACCTTATCTTAATACCGCGATACACTATCTGGGGAGCTGGAACAGCGACTTTTATTGCCACTCTGAGTATTATGCTGATAGTATTAGTCGGTTCTCAGAAAATTCGCCGTTTCAACTACCGATTAGATAAACAAATTACCGTTATCCTTACCGGAATTGTTCTGTTTGGAGTATCGCTCTTATTTGGGGAATTACCACTTGTTGGAAGAATTGCCGCTAAAACCGGGCTGTTATTTATCTTTCCCGTTTTGCTGTACTTTCTGAAAATTTACGAACCTATTGAATTACTAACTTTGAAAAATTTGCTGAAGCCTAAATCCGACACAGATGGAGAGTAAGTCGATTGCGACTGTTTTCTCGCTTGTAAATCATTCTTTCGCACAGCTTGTTGACAATCAATAAACCCAGCCCATCCGCAGGGAAAGTATCGACTGTTAGATTTTCGAGTGACGGCAGGGGTTCTTTAAGCGGATTGAACTCGTGAGCATGGTCTTCTATATGAATCATTAACACATCATCTGTTATGTTAATCCAGATATAGATGCGGTTAGAATCGCTTTCGTACTGATACCCATGCCGAATGATATTACTGACCAATTCGTCCAGAATAACATTTATCTTGCAGGTAATCGGTTCCGGCAAGCTTAAAGAATCTATTTGTTCACGAACCTGTTTCAGATTGGTGAGCTTCCCGGCAATATCAAGCTCAAGCATGTCAATCTCCATCAAAAACATTATATGAGTTATAACATAAAGAAAATAGGGAAAACACAAGTTTTTTTTATACTTGCCAGATATGTTCATGCTCAGACAATTTCAGACATCCTCGAAAACTCCATCCCGACACCAGATTGTTGGGCAAACCTGTGGGTACCTCCCATAGTAATCACATTTTTTTACCTGCATATTATTTTTGTTGACATCTAATTAAAGATAATATAGAAACGCTATTGTTTATACAGAGGAAAGAATTGGAAAATGATGAAAAGATTGTTAACGAAAACATTATAGTAGCATACTGCCTGCCTCGTAGCTGATTGCGATGTAAGGCAAAAAAAATATGGAGGTATGCCAATGCCAGCAATTAAATACGATGGACCGGATTTTGATTACAATCTTAACGATGAACTTCAAGCGATTCGGCGACTTCAACTCCACCGAGGTATCCCTGAAAGAACCGCAAGTAATTTACTTCTTGCCTCCTGGAACTTATGCAATCTGGGAGATGAATTTCAAACCAGACTCCCAAGCGACTTAATACTAATGGCTGAGATTCTGCGTCCATTCGACCTGATAGCTGTTCAGGAAATCAAGGATAACTTTCGCCCACTTCGCGACATTGTTCACCTGCTGGGAGCTGAGTATGACTACTTAATTACTGATCGTGCCGGAAACGATGAGCGATTGGGTTTCATTTATGATACCCGGCGTGTTGAGCGTCTGCAATTAGCGGCTGAACTGGTTATTCTGAAAAAGGAACGCAAAACAGTTGAAGTTATATACAATAATAAAAAGGAAAAGGCTAAATTCACGGGATTCAACAGAAATCCTTACATAGCAGCCTTTCGATCAGGTCAGTTCTCGTTCACACTAGCAAATGTACATATTCTTTTTGGAAGTGGTAAACGTGGCTATCTCCGAAGGATAGCTGAAGTATTCAACCTCGCGCGTTGGGCGCACAACCGAGTAACAGAAAAAGCGGAACGTACTTTCGATCATGATATAATATTGATCGGAGATTTCAATATTCCAAAAGCAACTACGACTGACAGGGTTGGAAAGCAGCTTATAAAATATGGTATGCAACTGACAAATCATGGAAGTCAGACAGGATCAAACTTAGCAGGTACTGAGCATTACGATCAAATTGCGTTTCATCCAGACCGCACCAGTGAAAAGTTTGCCGGACGAAGCGGTGTTTTTGACTTTGATAAATGTCTTTTCTCTGATATTTATCAACAGCATCCCGAACATTTCAACCCAATTAATGCAATAGAATTCCCTAACCCTATAAATTTATGTATATTCAACTGC
>JAIOTM010000155.1 GCA_021106755.1 Candidatus Cloacimonadota bacterium
ACAGACTCAAAACCGGACTTACCATAATGAAAAGAGTCATAGAAGACACATTTGTAACACTAAGCATCATCAGCCAGATAAACCCAATGGTCATCGCTGTACCGAGATCGGGTTCTACAAGTATCAGAATTATCGGCACGAAAAAACCTGTCAAAGAACGGTAAAAGGACTGGAAAGTTGTCGTATGCGACTTTGCAATCCGTTTTGCCACAAATAATATTGTCGTCAACTTCGCCAATTCGGATGGCTGTATCTGAAAACCTGCCAGCCTCATCCAGCGATGCGAGCCTTTAATTTCCGGTAGAAAAAGTACTATGCCCAAGAGCAAAAGTACTCCAATATAAGCCGGATCAATAAAAATCTCTTGTAGTCGCCATGGTATTTTCAATAAAACCAAGACTACAGTTAACGAAATCCCGACCCAAATCAACTGCCGCATGTAAAACCCGGCAACCGAAACCTCGTCACCGAACTTTGTCGCCGACGAAGTGTAGATACTGATAACGCCAAATATCATCAACAGTAGCCACAAGAAAATCAGGTAGTAATCATATTTTATATTATTCATGTTTCTACACTATTTTGTCAAGGATTCGTTCGCATATTTTTATCATAGTAGTCAATAATCGCTCTGGCAATGGGTGCGGCAATGCTTCCACCATGCCCCGCGTTCTCTACAAAGACAAGAAAAGAAATCTCAGGTTGCTCCCATTTCGCGTATCCTGCAAACCAGGCGTGAGTCATTTTTCCAAACGGATTCTCCGCCGATCCGGTCTTGCCGAAAACATCAATATTTCTGAATCTCGTTGCTCCTCCCGTGCCTTTTTTTTCATTTACAACTTCCCATAGAGCGTTTTGAAGCAATGCTAATGTTTCTGCGGAAATAGGCAATTCAGCTTCCCTGAGTTCCAACTCTGGCAGGTTAACACCAATAGTCCGTTTATACAGATAGGGCTGAATCCAGTTGCCATCCCGAGCCAACGCGTTGTAGTAACAGCACATTGCCAGCGGAGTTACCAGTATTTCGCCTTGCCCGATAGCAAGGTTAATTTTGTATCCCTTAATTGGAGCGTACTTTCCCATTCGCTTTTTATACCAGGCTGTGTTGGGGAAAAAGCCCGAACGTTCACCAGGGATGTCTATTCCGGTTGGATCAAGCACCATGTTATTGTAGCTGTGAGTGCGAAACTCTTCTAAGCTGAGACGAAGCGAAAGGTCGTAAAAGTACACATCGCAGGATTGCTTGATTGCGTTGGTAATATCTAACCTGCCGTGTCCGTACTCCCACCAGCAGGCATAAGAACGATTTCCAAGCGTGTAACTTCCGCTACAGAATGCCAGCTTTTCACCGGGAGTAATATGGTGTCCTTCCAATCCGGCAGACGCTGTTATAGTTTTGTAGATAGAGCCGGGTGGATAAGTAGCTTGTATTACCCTGTCAAGCATAGGTTTATCGGGATTATTAATTAGTGAAGCCCATAGTGCCACACTTATTCGACGCATAAAAATATTCTGATCGAAGCGGGGCCAGCTTACATTTGCGAGCAGTCCACCAGTGCGTACATCCATAACCACAACCGCTGCTTTACCGTAAGGCTCTAACTGTTCAGCAATACAGTCCTGCAAGCCAGCATCTATAGTAAGAATTAATTGTGTGCCGTGTGCTACCGGAGTACCCCTGATATGTTTTATCAGCCCAAGGTTTTTTCCACGGGCATCTACCTGCAACACTTCGAAACCGGAAGTTCCCCTCAGTAGCGATTCATACTGCTTTTCTATCCCTGTTTTTCCTATATAATCATTGGGGGAGTACTCTTGTTTATCCAGTGTTTCGTATCTTTTTTTATCAACCTTTCCCACATGTCCCAGAAAATGTCCCGGTACAACATAATCCCGAATATACTCTGTCTTGAGAACGAGTCCTGGAAATCTGTCAGAGTGTTCTGCCAGACTGACGTAAGTTGAGTAGTCTATATCACGCAGAATCGGAATTTGCCAGTAAGTTCGAAATCGGTTTTCGTGAATAATTTCAACTACTTCTTCCGCTTCAATCTCCGAGTAATCTGCTATCATCGCCGCAAGGTAACCTCTGTCCTTAATAAACCCGGGAACAACATAGACTCCGAAAGCAAGTTTGTTTTTAACGAGGGGGCGGAATTCTCTGTCGTAGATTTCTCCCCTTACAGGTAATATTTTACGCAGACGGACATAATTGTTTTCGGCTATAACTTTGTAGTAATCTCCCTGCATAATCTGTGTTTGCATCAGAGAGTAGGCGAGAAACAAAAAGATTGCGGTGAGAATGTAGTCCGAGGGGAAGAATTTCTTATCTGACATTGAGGGTGATACGCAAATAACTTAGTAAATTGAAAAAGTAAACAAGTACAATCGTAATTCCGGTGTTATAGAAAACGTTGAGGACAAACAGATAAGGATTTGCTCCCACAATTTGAGTGGATATTAAAGAGAATAGAGTTGTAAGGGAAATATACGAAAAAACTACAAGAAGAATACTCAGAGAGACACTGATAAGCTTTTCTTTGTTGATAGCCGCGTGATAGCGACTGATGAACCAGGCGACTGATAACAATACTGTTGTATGT
Organism: Candidatus Cloacimonadota bacterium; assembly: GCA_021106755.1. Lineage (GTDB taxonomy): Bacteria > Cloacimonadota > Cloacimonadia > Cloacimonadales > JAIOQZ01 > JAIOTM01. Next base: position 2,604 of record JAIOTM010000155.1, read on the forward strand.
AATCCGAAGGTGCAGGGCATCTGAACATCAAAGGCGATAATAATGAAGAAAGTCAATACTGTCGCTGCAGTTTGCGACAACCTCGTGCTGATAAAAATAACATAGGCTATAAGTAAGTTGGGAATGATTCCCGCAATCGCGATGTGAGGCGCGAATATAAACTGCGTATAGAGCATCAATAGTCCCAGCAGAAACAACCCCGCTATTTTCAAGCTTTCCGCCGGATAATACAGATTGGAGTGAGTTGGTCTTCCTGTCCCTGCGGATTATCCCGCATCACAGCTTCCGCGAAATATTTATTTAACCCGTCGCTACCACCAAGTAGCCAGCTTCCGCCGATATCGTTGATGTCCATAACGCCAGTCTCGAATCCCAACACTTTTTTTACTCTTTGTGAGAATCCTGTTGGATTAGCGGGTCCTTTAAGTACACGGTTACTAAAGCCGGGTACCGGGCTGGTTGAAGCTGCATCGATTGTAGCAGCCTGCATTCCGGCAACGCGGTAGAAATCTCCTTTGCGACCGATTAGTTTTCCCAAAGCACCTACTGCCGCCGCGAAAAGAATCCGGCACGAGCCTGTTTCATCAATCGCGCATTGCATGGATTCGGGAGCACGTAGTCCAATCCCATACGGTACTTTCGCGACAAATCGCCATAAAATACGTGCTAACAGACCTATCTGAATATCGTCAACAAGTACTGCCCGTCCCTGAGTAATAGCGAGAGGGCTTTCACTTACAGTAATAATGTCTCCCGGTTGCAAATGTGGCACAGCATATTGCCGGATTACCTCCAGCATATCGTCATTATCGGAAAGATATGTGTTTTAATGGGAAATCGTAGAAAAGTCCGATGAAAAACTTCAATCGGAGATGGTGTCATATTGTTCCTCCTTAGTAGGTGGTAGAATAATTACCTGTTCAAGGTTGCTTATGTCAACAAATGGGATGAAAATCGCGCTCATATAGACGGCGTCCGGTGCCTGCTGTATCTTTTTCACCGTACCGACCCGAAAACCTTTGGGAAACACGGTTGAGATGTTGCTGGTAATCAAAGTATCGCCCGACTGTATATCTGATCCAGTAGGGATAAGCGTCATCATTGAGACACCCATTTTGTTCTCAAGTAATCCCTGTACTCTGGAACGCTTATTCATCAGTCCCAGCCGGCATTACGTATGATTGAACGGCATAATGATACTGTGCTTCGGACCTGTACTAGTAATCTTGCCTACGATTCCCGCACTGCCGAGAACTGGTGCGCCAGTCCGGATACCGTGCCAGATACCTTTATCAATGATTATATTTCGGTTTATGTACTCGCCTGAGAAACCTACTACATCTGCTATGGAAAAATTGTCTAACTCCATATTTCGGGAGGTAAGAACAGCACCTTGTCTGTTCAGGTGGTTTTCCAATTTTACCTGGTCAATTAATAGGCTGGCAACCTGTTTCTCCAGAATTTCGGACCTGGAAATGGCGTTCTGTATTTTGCTGATGTAAGTCAATGAGTTTACAAATGGTAATAAGATTGTTTTACTGACGATATCTGCTTTTTGTAACCGGAAGCTATTACTCCCAAAGTAAAAGAACAGGCTGACAGTGAGGAGTAATATCGGAACGATGTGCCTGTTTCGCACTGTAGTTAGTTGTCGATTTTTTTGATAAGGACTTCGCGGAAGTTAGCGAGGTCGTCCAGAATTCTTCCACTGCCTTTTACCACGCAGGTCAGGCTTTCTTCAACAACGTGAACGGGAAGGTCAACAATCTCCCGGATTTTCTTGTCTAATCCTTTGAGTTTGGCTCCTCCTCCGGTAAGGACAATTCCCCGCTCGGCTATATCCGCGGCAAGTTCCGGTGCTGTTTTCTCAAATAAGTGTTTTACGGCATCTATCATAGAGTCAATTGTTTCAGATAATGCTTCGCGGATATCTTCCGAAGTAACTTCCACCGTAATTGGGTATCCTGTAAACATATCTCTGCCGCGTACTTTTATTCTCATCTCTTCATCAAGGGGATAGGCAGAGCCGATTTCTTTCTTGATACTTTCCGCAGTCTGGATGCCAACATGAACGTTATTCTTTTTGCGCAGATAACTGATAATTGCCTGATCCATCATGTCTCCGCCTACGCGGATAGAAGTGTGTACAACAATATGTGATAAAGAGATAATAGCTATTTCAGTCGTTCCGCCCCCAATATCCATAACTAAGTTTCCAAATGGTTTCTGGATAGGTAAATCGGCTCCAATTGCCGCCGCGACAGGCTCTGAAACAAGGAAAACTTCCCTCGCTCCGGCGTGAAGCGCACTGTCTCGTACAGCACGTTTTTCCACTTCTGTAATGCCGGAAGGAACGCACACAATAACTCGTGGTTTAATTAACAGCTTCTTCTTCTGCGCTCGCAGAATCAGATCGCGCAACATTATTTCCGTTACCTGGAAATCCGCGATAACACCGTCTTTCATAGGTTTGATTACCCTGACTTCATCCGGGTTTTTGCCAAGCATGTCTTTGGCTTTCTGTCCAACTTCAAGAATTTTCTTACTATCTTTCGCGAGGGCAACAACCGAAGGTTCGTCAATCACTATACCGTAACCTTTACGATAAACCAGAGTATTTGCAGTTCCAAGATCGATAGCAATATCGTTTGTAAGCAAATCGAATAATTTTTTAAACATCAGAGTCCTCCGTTCGGAAATCACCGAACATCAATCTTATGCGTAATATATACCAAGAATAACGAAGAAGCAATGCTTTGCCTGATTCCGTCAAGCAAAAACAGCAAAAACTTGTTTGACAGAACCAGATACTATAACTTCATCTTGTCCTGAAGGAGTTATAAATGAAACCAAAATGTTTTTTAACCCGAAAATTACCGCAACCCGCAATGGACAGATTTTCGCTTACTTTCGACCTGAGCGTAAATCCTGACGACAGAGTGCTGACAAAAGATGAGATAGTCTCCGGCGTCCGTGATACCGACATTCTTGCTTGCCTTCTCACAGATACAATCGACGCTGATATTATGGACGCTGGCAAAAACCTCAAAGGAATAAGCAACTACGCCGTGGGCTACAACAACATTGATGTTGTTGCCGCTACCGCTCGAAAACTTCCGGTTTGCAACACTCCGGGCGTATTAACTGACACCACAGCGGACATGGCGTGGGCTTTGATTTTCTCCGTGGCAAGGCGCGTAGTGGAATCGGATACTTATACCCGCGCGGGAAAATTCAAAGGGTGGGGACCGTTGCACTTCCTCGGTGGTGATATTTCGGGAGCAGTGCTTGGAATAATCGGGGCGGGAAGAATTGGAACAGCCATTGCAAAGCGCGCGGCAGGCTTTAATATGACAATTTTATATACCGACTTCCAACCAAATCTTTCGCTTGAAGAAACAACCGGAGCGAAGTTTGTAAATCAGAAAGAGCTTCTTAAAACCGCTGACTTTGTTTCCCTGCACGTACCACTGAACAAAGAAACACGCCATTTAATCAGTGCACCGGAACTGGAAATGATGAAATCAACTGCGTATCTCATTAACACCGCGCGTGGTCCGATTGTTGACGAGATTGCGTTAATAAAAGCTCTTAACACAAATGTTATCGCTGGTGCCGGACTTGATGTTTACGAGTTAGAACCGGAACTGACACCCGGTCTGGCGAAATGCACGAATGCCGTGCTTACGCCACATATAGCAAGTGCTTCTGTACAAACCCGCACCAAAATGGGACTGCTTTGCGTAGAAAACGCCATTGCCATGTACGAAGGCAGAAAGCCAAAGCATATTGTTAATCCCGAAGTGCTGGGAAAGATTTGAATAGATGGGATTGCCTGAAACAGGATTTACGTCACCGTTCGTTGAGACAAGGAACAACTGAGTACAATCTCTGTCAGAATCATGATTTAAGACCATTTAAGATATTGGGGATATTTTAGAAGGGTAGGGAAGCTGTTCTTTCTTTTCTTCATATCTTCAATATCCCAAATTTCCTAATAGACCATCACTTGAGAAGACTCAAGATGATGTAGCTGATTCAGACAAAAAGAATTCAAAAAAAATATGCAGTTTTTACTTCTTCTGTCAGAATCATGATTTAAGACCATTGAAGATATTGGGGATATTTTAGAAGGGTAGGAAAGCTGTTCTTTCTTTTCTTCATATCTTCAATATCCCAAATTTCCCAACATCACGATTCAGACAAAAAAGAATTCAAAAAAATATAGTATTCAAACAAGAAGCAGAAATTGCTTGACGTTCGTAGGTTGAAGTACAATAATAAAAAAGAAAGGTAGATATTGAAATAAGTGATAATGATAAAAAAAGGTGATTAGATTTTTGGAGCTATCAAATGAGTCTATGTAGTCTATGTAAAAAAGAAGCGAAGCTTTGTAACAGCCACATTTTTCCTAAGTTTTTTTTCAAATGGATAAAAGAAACTTCGGCAACAGGTAGATTCCGTGGTGGTGTTAATCCTAATAAACCTGTACAAGATGGTCCTAAACTAAAGCTGTTGTGTAAGGATTGCGAGGAAATATTTTCTAAGTTAGAAACTTATTTTAATAACACTTTTTTTCATCCATACATTGACGAATACCTTGATGAGTATATGGCAAAGACTACAAAAATTGACCCAATTTATTATGACGAAAGATTATTAAGATTTATCATATCATTACAATGGAGATTATTAATAATGCAAATGAAAGATTTTCAAACAGATAATGATAGATTTAGAACAACACTTGCAAATAAAATTGAAGTCTGGAGAGAGTATCTTCTGGGCGACAGAAAAGACACCGGAGCAGGTAAAACACATATGTTATTTCTTCATAATCTAATAAATAGAGAAGGATACCTACCGCAAGATATATCGCCAAATATCAATAGTTATTTGTTAAGGACAGCTGATGTGACTATTTTTGAATCTAAGAAAAAGATATTTTTGTATTCCAAACCAGCCCCATTTGCTTTTTTTACCTTTTTAATACCAGATAATACTAAAGGATTTTATAATACAATGATTCGAAAGAATGGCAACATTTCTCCAGTGCAGCAAATGAAGAATCGTAAGATCTCCCATTTTTTATATAATATTCGCCCCAATGGAGCATTTGCATCTAATGTGTCTTCAGAAAGACAAATTAACAAAATTGAAGAAAGATGTATTACTAATCCTGAAATGTTTTTAAATTCTACCACGTACAAAATTGCTCAAACAGCTATCATGATGTCAAATTTCAACAATGATATGGATAATGAATAATTTATTGTGGCTAAATTATATAGAGTAGTATAAACTCTCCAAATCTAAGCTCTACTCTTTTCCCTCCAACCAGCTAACAATCTCTTCAAATCTCTCGGTGTGATTCCTGACTTCCACATATTTTTCAATTATTTACATACTTTTCAGGGCGAATTATCTTAGTATATACTGGATAGTTAGCAAGCTTTTTCTGATAATTCGTTAATATCTTTTCTGCAAAAATAGAGGGGGCTTATTTTGAGGGAAATAGAATCTTATTGCTCGTTAATTCTATTCCGTAACAGCCTGCCGAAAGGTAACGTCGAGTCGAATATTTTTTGCCATATCAAGCGGTTAAGGCTGTTTCGACTCGAAGTGACTATCGGTAATCAGATAGCGGGTTGGTTGGGTACAATCTCTGCGGATAAGTTTCTCAGAAGCTGTTGTTTACTCAATTCTTTTCTTATGTCGATTAATTATTTTGTATAAAAATTTATTCGGATTTTCAAGGCGGCACAATGCTATCATCGAAGCAATAACAAACGGTTTGAATCCAGCTTCGCTGTAAGTGTGAGCACGGTATTTCTCAAAAATTTCTGCCGAAACTTCGCCTTTTTCGCAGGATACTCCGCTGATGTCCGCCGGAAGGCAGTGCATATAAAGTGCTTTACCGTTCTTTGTCAGCCGCATTTTTTCCATTGTACATTCCCAGTCGGTGAATTTAGCGTTGCTTGCAAGGCATTGCCGCTCAAGGTTTTTGAGCTTTGCGTTATTGCCAGTTTTTAATAGCCTGGTTCGCTCTTCCATTACTGCGAAAGGTGCCCATGATTTTGGATAGACAACATCCGCGTTGTTGAACGCTTCATCCATTGAGTTGACTACAGCAAACGATCCACCACTTTCTTCAGCTTGTCTGGATGCCAATGCAGTTACTTCAGGGATTAGCCCGTATCCTTCAGGATGAGCAAGTACAACATCAATGCCCATGCGGGTCATCAGGCTGATAATACCTTGCGGAACGCTGAGCGGTTTGCCATAGCTTGGTGAATACGCCCAGGTCATAGCGAGTTTTTTACCTCGAAGATTCGTTGCTCCGCCGAAAAAGTCTCGAAGTTTAAGCAAATCTGCCATCGATTGGGTGGGATGGTCAATATCGCATTGCAGGTTGACCAATGCCGGACGTTGGTGCAGAGTTCTTTCGCTGTAACCCAAATCCAGAGCGGCGGAAACTTCCCGCATATAGCGGTTTCCCTCACCGAGAAAGATGTCGTCACGTATGCCGACAGCGTCTGCCATGAAGGAAATCATGTTGGCGGTTTCTCGGACAGTTTCGCCATAAGCAATCTGTGATTTCTGCTCGTCAAAGTCACTGACAGCAAGTCCCAGAGCATTTGCGGCAGAGGCGAAACTGAAGCGGGTGCGGGTGGAGTTATCCCGGAAAATCGAGATAGCGAGTCCGGTATCGAAAATTCTGAAAGATTTTCCCCTGGCGTGCATCTCCGAGAAAATTTCTGCGAGCAAAAGAGTTGCTTCGATATGTGCGGCAGATTTTTCTGAGGTAAGCAGGAAATCACTGCCGAAGTTGTCGAGATTGATTTCTAATAATTCATTAACCCGCTTTTGCAGTGTCATAGCGATTCCTTTTTTTTATAATGAGTAGCGGCTTGTTGCACAGCACTGATTATTTGTCTGTATCCGGTGCACCGACATATATTTCCTCTCAGTGCTTTGGTAATATCGGATTCCGTTGGCTCCGGGTTTCTCAGTAGCAGGGCATGGGCTGTGAGAACCATTCCCGGTGTACAGAATCCGCACTGGATAGCCCCACAATCGACAAACGCCTGCTGAACAGGGGAGAGGGAACCGTCTGAGTTTTCTAAACCTTCTATTGTTGTAACTTGTTTGCCGACAATAGATTCTACCTTAACAACGCAGGAGCGAACCGGGCGAAAATCCACCAGCACAGTGCAGGCACCACAAGCACCGATACCGCAACCATTTTTTGCTCCGGTCAGATGAAGATTGTCCCGCAGGAAAGTCAGCAGGTTTGTTTGTAAATCAGCTTCTGATAGCGAGATTTGCTCATTGTTTATAGTTGTTTCAGTCATTGTTTTTTACCGTTAGTTTTATTGGATAAGAATAAGTGCGTACTCCAATGGCGTTATGTACCGCATTTGCTATAGCGGGAGCGATTAGCTCCAAAGCTGGTTCGCCAACCCCTTTTGCTCCGCTGGGGGAGTTTGGGTCGCGCGTATCTAATGTTTCCAACTCTATTTCGGGAACATCTGTAGTGCGGGGAACACGGTACTTGTTGAAATTAAGATTCTGGATGCGACCGTTTTGAATCTCTAAATCTTCCATAAGAGCCATGCCAGCCCCTTGCATAACTCCTCCAAAAACCTGTCCTGCCAACAGAGGTGGGTTAACAACTTTGCCTACATCGTGTACTGCCCAGATTTTTAACAACTTAATTTTCCCTGTGGTTGTATCGACTTCTACCTCGGTTACCTGTGCGCTATATACCCATGTGAAGTATGCTTTGCCTTTGCCTTTTTCTTCGTGCCAGCTAACCATAGGCGCGGCGAATGTTCCAAAAGCGAACGGATAAACACGTTTCTTCTGCATTACCAACATCGCTTCTTCCCAGATTAGCTTGTGGGAATCGTCTTTGCCCCAGACACAATCATCGTGGATTGAGACTTCTGAAACAGTACAATGCAATTCATTATGGAGCGTTTTCGCGATAGAATTTTGCAGGATTTTTACCGCGTTTACAACCGCGCCACCTCCCATAAGCGTTCCACGCGAGGCAACTGTAGGACCGCCATCCGGGATATGTGAAGTGGATGACCTGTTATAGCGAATCCGTTCCCGTTTTATGCCAAGATGTTCCGCGAGTAGCAGTATCATCGTGCTTTCCGCGCCTTGCCCGTTTTCGTGTATGCCGACTTCCAGCAGGATTGAGCCATCGAATTGAGCGTTGATAATAGCGGAACAGAAGTCCACTCCTTCCGCACCGAGGCTACATCCCCTGTAAGTTATTGAAAGTCCGATGCCATAGTGTTTGCCGGGGGTAAATTTTCCACATTGTTTGAGCTTACTGTTGTAGCCAGAATTTTCTAAGACTTTATTAAGTACTTCATGGGTAGTAACTTCGTGGTTATCTAATTTCTGCCCGGTTATTGTAATACTGTTTTGGCGTAAGAGATTGTTTCGTCGAAAATCTATTGGGTCAATATTGATAGCTTCCGCGCACTCATCAATCAACTGTTCAATCGCGAAATTTACCTGAGGAG
>JAIOTM010000215.1 GCA_021106755.1 Candidatus Cloacimonadota bacterium
AATATCCGGGAATTTTACATTATTTTCTGCTCATTTTCAATAAATGCACTAATTCAGGATTGTTATACAAAAAAAATCAATACACGCAATTATATGGTTTATTCACTTGAACCTGTGGGACAGCCCCACAGTGCCTTCCTTTACGAGGAAGGTGGCATGCGAAGCATGTCGGAAGGTTTTCTTTTTTTTGCGTTTTCACACAATCTGGCAGGTGAGTCAGAATGTGCGGCACTAATCAATTCGACATTTGATGTGATTGATAATCAATGGGGTTTTCCTCAGATGCAAAGTACAACATTGAGCATGAAAACCAACATAACCAAATCTTATAGAAAAAATGGTGAATGCCTGTCCATAAACAAAAAGACTTGACGAGGTTATAGCCAGTAATTATCTGGCATCTGATTGTTCTTTGTAAAGTATAATTCATGTAAAGAAGCATCCGCTTCTACCTTGTGGTTCAAAAGGTTAACACCATTGATACTGGCAAGGTTGAAATTCGAAATCTAATCTGTTTAGTAAAAAGAAAAATGTCGAAACAGTTTCATAAACGCGGGTGCATAGTCACCCGCTTTTTTATAACCCATTTAGTTTTTACAGCACTATTTGGGTTGAACACCTAACCCGGAGGTACACATAATACGCATTAGACGAGGAAAGGCAAAAACCAAGCCGGAAATCCCCAAAGAACGGATTAACAATGAAATCAACGTACCCAAAGTACGTCTTATTGATGCCAAGGGCGAGCAAATTGGTATCATTTCCACTCGCGACGCGATTCGCAAAGCGGAAGAATCCGGTATGGATTTAGTGGAAGTTGCCCCAAAATCGAGACCGCCAGTCTGCCGAATTCTGGATTTTGGTAAATACCACTACCAGAAAGAGCGGCGCGCGAGAGAGGCAAAGAAGAATCAACATATCGTACAGATTAAAGAGATTAAATTCGGACCTAATACCGAAGAGCATGACTATAATTTCAAGAAAAAGAACGCGGCTAAGTTTCTTAAGGGACACGACAAAGTCAAACTCACGGTTCGTTTCCGGGGGCGGCAGTTGGCTCATAAAGAACTTGGTTACAATCTTTTAAATAAATTAAAAGAAGACCTCAGGGGAATCGCTGATTTAGACCGCGATATTCAAGCGGAAGCACGCACCATTTCGATGATTATGTCCCCTTCAAAGGATATTGACATACTCATTGATAAATGGATGGAAGATAATATCATCGAATAACCCTGAATTAATATCGGAAGGAGGTATGTAATGCCTAAAATGAAAACAAGACGCGGTGCAGCCAAACGATTCAGGCTTACCGCCAGTGGAAAAGTAAAACGCAACCATGCGTATCATGGTCACATTCTCACAAAAAAGAGTCCTAAACGTTTACGCAACCTGAGAGACGCGGGTCTTGTCTGCAAAGCTGATACAGCACGTGTTAAAAAAATGTTGGGTGTTTAAGAAAGGAGTAAATTATGCCACGCGCAGTAAATAATGTAGCCGCAAAAAGACGTAAAAAAAAGATACTTAAAGCCGCAAAAGGCTATCGCGGAGCAAGAAGCAAACTCTATAGAACCGCTGTTCAGGCGGTTGAGAAAGCCTGGCTCTATTCTTATCGGGATAGAAAAGTTCGACGTCGTGAGTTCAGGAAACTCTGGATTACCCGCATCAACGCCGCAGCCCGTATCAATGGACTTAGTTACAGCAGATTTATTAATGGATTGCATAAACTGGATATAAAAGTTGACCGTAAAGTGCTGGCTTATCTGGCATTCCACGATATGGATGCTTTCAGTCAGATTTGTGCTATGGTTAATGGTGAAAAAGCCCCATTACCAGCCAAAGAAATTGCCAGAGCTGAAGAAGCTGTGAAAGAAACTGCTGTTGAAGAACCAGTTGTTGAAGAAAAAGCTGTTGAAGAAGCAACTGTTGAAGAAGAAAAGGAAGCTGAGAAGAGCGAAGAACAGAAAAAATAAAGCGGGGACTCCGTGAAAGATAAACTTGATAAGCTGATCGCCGCAGCCTCAGAGGCTGTGGCATCTGCCAAAGATCAGATTCAGCTTCAGCAGGTTAAGTCCTGCTACCTCGGTAAGAAGAGCGAGCTTAACAGGCTGATGAAACAGCTTGGCACTCTTCCCAGAGAAGAGCGACCTGAGTTTGGTAAAAAAATCAACCTTGCCAAGCAGGAAGTTGAAAAACTACTGAAAGCAAAAGACGAAGAACTCAAAAGCAGTGCTTATCAAACCGCTCTGGTAAAAGACAAAATAGATGTTACTATGCCCGGTCGAAAGCTTGGTAAAGGGTCACTTCACCCTATCACCCTCGCGGAGCGAATTATTGAAGATGTGTTGATTGGGCTGGGATTTGAGGTAGCGGAAGGTTTTGATGTTGAGGACGAGTTTCATAACTTCGACGCTCTCAATACTCCTGAAGATCACCCCGCGAGAGAGTTGACCGATACTTTTTATCTCGGGAAGGATGTCCTCCTCAGAACTCACACTTCCACTGCCCAGATTCGCGTAATGGAAACACATAAACCGCCGATACGTATCATTTCATTTGGTAAAACATACCGTAACGATAACGATGCTTCCCATTCACCCGCTTTTCACCAGATTGAAATGCTGGTAATTGATGAAGGTATTAACTTTGCCGATATGAAAGATATGTTGAACCTATTTGTGAGTCGCTTGTTTGGAGAGAAAATCGGGACTCGAATCCGTCCTCATTTCTTTCCATTTACAGAACCGAGCGCGGAAATGGATGTCCAATGCGTTAAGTGCGACGGGGCAGGTTGCAACGTCTGCAAAAATTCTGGCTGGTTAGAACTTGGCGGTGCTGGGATGGTTGACCCTTATGTTCTTGAAGCGGTAGGAATTGATTCTGAAAAATATACTGGCTATGCCTTTGGTATGGGAGTTGACCGGATTGCTATGCAGATGTTCAATATCCCTGATATGCGTATGCTATTTGAAAACGATATCCGAATGCTACGGCAATTCGGTTAAGCTATGCGGAAATTCAAATGAAAATCAGCTATAAATGGCTTACAGACTACATTGAAATTGATGTCTCACCAGCAGAACTTAAAAATTTAATGACCTTTGCCGGTATCGAAGTCGAAGCTGTCGAGAATCCCGGAGAATCTCTCGCGAATATCGTTGTAGGAGAGATACTCTCTAAAGAGCAGCATCCCGACGCTGATAAACTTTCGGTATGCAAGGTCAGCACGGGCGGAGAGGAAATTCAGGTAGTGTGTGGCGCACCGAATTGTGCTACAGGACAGAAAATTGCTTTCGCGCCAGTTGGAACAGTTCTTGGTGAGATAAAGCTCAAAAAAATCAAGTTACGTGACGTTGTTTCAATGGGAATGATTTGTGCCGAAGATGAAATAGGGCTATCCGATAGCCATGATGGTATTATGGTGCTGGCAGATGATGCAGTTCCCGGAACTCCGATGGCAGATTATCTTGGTGTTACCGATACTGTTTACGATGTGGAAATTACTC
>JAIOTM010000457.1 GCA_021106755.1 Candidatus Cloacimonadota bacterium
CAAAGAAGATTGCCATCAAAATCTGTTTTGTACACAAAACCAAAGTTTTTACTTACATAATAAGTGTCATCCTGTTCGTAAATAAGACCATTTGCCACAATAATTATTCCGTCCTGTGTGTTGTAAATTGCCAGTGGTGTTAAGGTTGGAGACAGATATATTGAGAACAATGTATCTAATCCTAAATCGTAGTAATCAAAACTGGTTGTCCACGGGGTTGTTTGTGCAAAGCAAAGAATAGATAAAACTGCTATTATTGCGAATACTGTTACCTTTTTCATCTCACCTCCAACGTTGTTTGCCTCTTCTGTGAAAAACATTGATTTTATCTTCTTTCGTGTCAAATAAAAATCGATTATTTTCAAGTTAAACCTTATTTTAGTAATGTCGCCTTCTGTATGGAAGTTTTCCCACCATACTTTAACTTAAAGAAATAGATACCACTCGAACCGGGTTGCCCGGAATTATCCTTTCCATCCCAGTTTACCTTGTGGCTACCAGATTGCAGACGTTGATTTATCAATGTTTTTACTAATTGACCTTTTATGTTATATACGGTTAGCACGGTTAGTGATGGCTCTGTTAATGTAAACTCTATGGTTGTTTCCGGGTTAAACGGGTTAGGGAAGTTGCTTTGCAATCCCGTTTCATAAATGTTTACATTATTATCGTTAGCTGTATCAATAGAAATATCCGCGTCATTGCGAGGTTCTATCTTGAAAGCACCGTAGCTGTATTCCACAACACCGGTAATCAATAACTGCTCACCAATTGTCGGGTTGTAGGAGTAGCTACCGTAATCATCTATAAGGCATACGCCGGAGCCATCATCGACTTGCCATTCACCGTAATCAAGAGTATCGGTGACTACCGCGTTATCAAGGGTAACAAGAACACCTTCCCACTGTTCGTCAGACACATCACCCGAATAGAGCAACTCCTCAAGTGGCACTGTATCTGTACAAACAACGGTAACATCCTGAACATTAGCGATTGTTGTGCGATTGAATAACTCTGCGACAGAGCCTGTAACGAGTACAGAATCACCAACTGCGAGACGTGAGGGAGTTTCATCTATGTAGATACCGCTCCATGCACCTGTTCCATCCTGAATAAAGAAGAAATCATTAAATATCGCGGTGACAATACCGCCAGTGGTAACTGCCTCACCCATAAGTGGAGATTCACCGGAAGTTGCATCGGTGTATTGAATCTCGTAGATTGTGTGCTCAGTAGGAATTCCCGGGATAGAATTGTCTCCGCCCGGGGTTCCATAGAGAATAAAACTTGCTTGCCAGCTTGATGGTAAGTTGTTATCCAGATTGTATGCGATAAGCTCCAGCGAAGAACCGCTGCCATTAGCCGCGGAAGGCCAGTCTCCAGTACTGGAGTATGCCACGGAGTCTATAACCACCCCAGAATTATCCGAGAGAATTATTGTTTCACCAGTGTTGTTGATAGCACCAGAGAAAGGACCTATAACATTGGTAATTCCGTAGTGAGCTATAAGCGAGTCAGGATTTCTCGCGATTACGAGGTAAGACTGAGCAGCAACTAAGGCACCAGCGGTAAACGTGTAGTTAAACGCACTGCTGAACTGCCAGTTAGTCAGATTCATCTCAATATCAAACGGGTTGTAAATCTCAACGTATTCAAAGTTATCATCACTACCAAGAGAGGTAGGTGGATTGTACATAATCTCGTTGATTACAATTCCCGAAGGTGTACCGCCGTCTGTAATTGAAAAAACTGCATCGCTGATGTCGGATACTAAGCCATCGTCAGTAGCAATTTGCATTTTATAGTTGCTACCGATTGGGATAGTTTGCGGAATCATCCAGACGTAGGTTCCGTTATCTGTAACGGATGAAGCGATGTTAGCGACAATCGCCTCGTTTTCCAGCAACTGTATATTAATTCCGACAGTACCGACATCGACAGTGTTCCAGGTGATGGAGTAAGAGTTGTCGATAGACCAGTTTTCACCACCGTTGGGAGTAATAACTGTGATATCCGGATTTGCCACACCACCAATAATTGAGACATCATCTATTTGCAGATGATTCAAATCAGCAACGGTATTATGCACTGAGAAGATAAATTCGGCATTATTGGAAGTATTATCGCATGTAACAACCTGAGTGTATTGAGTATAGGTTGCTGAATTGATTGCGATATAGGGGTTGTAAGTGCCATATCCACTCCCTGTAGCCCGTTCATCGTAGATGTTGGTACGGATTTCTCCGTGCCCTCTCACCCAGAATGTGATAGTATAATCTGTTCCCTGAATGACTGAAAGGCTCTGAGTTGTAAATCGCTTGTGGGTAGCAATATCCCGTACTAATCGCACGGCAGAAAAATCGCTGTGTACATTGATGGAGTCCCGTACAACATCGCTCTGTGGAATATTGGATTTTATTCCGAACCAGCCATCGGGCAGTCCGCCTGTCCATTGTTCAAAGCCCGGATTGGGTGCGATATTCTGGGCGTGTAATCCGGCAATTGCCACAATACATAAAACTAAGAATAGAAAATGTTTCATTTTGTCCCCCTGTGTTGTTTGTGTCTGAGAAGTAATTCAACCTGAATAGCGAAAGAAATAAAGAGGAGCCGAAGCTCCTCTTATTGAATCTATGCGTACTCTTTCAGTAATTCTTCGTACAACGGAAAGCCTGAGCAGAATTGCCGGACTTCTTCCTTAATTGCCGCCAGTTTCTCAACATCCCCGTAGTTATCAAAGACTCTTTTAATAAAGTCAGCGATAATTTTCATCTCAGCTTCTTTCATTCCACGGGTAGTAATAGCAGGTGTGCCAAGGCGGATACCGGAAGCTACAAAAGGCTTGCGGGTGTCGAATGGTACAGTATTTTTATTGGCAGTGATTCCTGCTTTATCAAGACTGCCTTCCATCTTCTTGCCAGAAGGTCCACCACTGTCTTCGGTACCGAGATCAACCAGCATAAGATGATTGTCGGTACCGCCCGAAACCAGCCGGAAGTCGTTTTCAGTTAAACGCTCTGCCAGTGCTGTAGCATTTTTTACAACTTGCTTCTGGTACATTTTGAACTCGTCGGTCATTGCTTCTTTAAATGCAACTGCTTTAGCAGCAATTATATGCATAAGTGGACCGCCCTGAATACCAGGAAACACCCATCCGTCAATTGTTTTTGCGAGTTCTTCGGTGCAGAGAATAAGTCCGCCGCGAGGACCACGTAAAGTTTTATGAGTAGTAGTAGTTACTACATCGGCGTAGGGTATTGGGTTTGGATGCAAACCAGTTGCCACGAGTCCTGCAATGTGTGCCATATCGACCACCAATTTAGCTCCAACTTCATCAGCTATTTTGCGGAATTCAGGGAAATCAATGAAGCGTGGGTAGGCACTGGCTCCGGTGAGAATCATTTTAGGTTTCACTTCATGAGCCAGTTTGCGAATAACATTATAATCAAACATCTCTGTTTTTTTATCTACGCCATAGTGCACTATATTATAGAAAGCACCAGAAAAACTGAGCGGATGCCCATGAGTAAGGTGTCCGCCATGTGATAACTCAAGACTGAGGACAGTATCTCCTGGTTCGAGCAACGCGAAATAAACACCCATATTTGCCTGAGAGCCGGAATGTGCCTGCACGTTAGCGTGTTCTGCTCCAAATAGTACTTTAGCCCGTTCAATAGCAAGCTGTTCGACATCATCGACATGCTCGCAACCGCCATAATAGCGACCATAAAGTTTGTAGTTTATATTACCAGTTTTTTTGCTCCAGCGGTAAGGGTATCCTTCCGCGTACTTGTTAGTGAGAACTGAGCCGGCAGCTTCTAAAACTGCTTGTGATACCATATTCTCAGACGCGATAAGTTCCAGATTCTCAGCCTGTCGTTTCAGTTCACTGTACATCGCTTTAAAAACTTCGGGGTCCTGCTTCTTGATTTGCTTCATAGCTACCTCTCTTCGTATTGTTTTATTATATTGAGTCTGTTTTGATGTCGTCCGCCTTCAAACGGCTCATTCAGCCACGTTTCGGCAATGTCGAACGCGAAGTGCTCCGACATAAAACGACCAGGTAACACCAGCACATTAGCGTTGTTATGACGGCGGGAGAGCAACGCAAAATCTTTGTTAGTACACAGTGCCGCCCGGATACCTTTTACTTTATTTGCAGTAATACTCATTCCTACCCCTGCTCCGCAGATAAGAATACCATATTCAAAATCACCATTCGCGACTGCTTCCGCAGCTTTGAATCCGAAATCCGGATAGTCCACCGAAGTTGTGTTATATGTACCAAAATCAAAGATTTCATGCTTATTCTGTAAGCGTTCTCGTAGTTTTTCCTTCAAATCAAAACCGGCGTGATCACTCGCTATTGCTATTTTCATGGTTTCCTCATTCCGCCATTAACGCGCCGAGAGCGAGTGAATAAAGCTTGGTCTGGGTATTGTCACCTCTGGATGAGAGAATCGCTGGTTTCCGTGCTCCGGTTACGACCGCCGCCAACTCCGCCCGGGCAATTTTTGTAACTGTTTTGTAGAAAACGTTTCCTGATTCGATATCTGAGAAAAGCAGACAGTCAGCGTCTCCCGCAACTTCGCTGCGGATTTTTTTTACACGTACAGAATCCATGTCAATAGCAGTATCAAGGGCTAATGGTCCATCAATTATTCCGCCCTTAATCTGACCACGTTCCGACATTTTCGACAATATCGCGGCATCCACACATGAACGCATTTTAGGGTTCGCTTTTTCAGTAGCAGTAATAACCGCGAGCTTAGGTTTTTCTACGCCAATACTAATGGCAGCATTGATAAGTCCCTGAGCAATAATTATTTTCTGTTTCAAGTCCGGTTTTGGAATAATTGCTACATCGCCGATTACCAATAATTTATGGTAATTAGGAGATTCTACAACCGCTACGTGTGTCAGGATTGCTCCCGGATTCATAAGACCACTCTCTTTATGAATAAGCGCACGCATATATTTATCAGTACTAATCAATCCTTTCATAATAAGATCGGCTTTGCCTGCGTTTACAAGTGCTACCGAAGCATATCCCGAAGCTGCTTCATTCGGCTCGTGAATTATTTCAAATTTACTGGGGTCACAGTTTATCTCACCGCAGATTTTCTCAATTTCTGCCTTGTCCCCAACTATTGTTGCGTCAACTATTCCCATGTCAACGGCTTGACTCACCGCGTTCAAAGTGTGGGTATCTTGCCCATACGCGACAACAACCCTCTTATGAGGTCTTTCCCGGGCAAGAGTAATTATTTCTTTCAGGCTTTTAATCTGCATTTATTTCCTCCACGAAATCATATTTTATTTCATTTCAAAACTCAAGGTACGCGATTGGAATGTCAAGAAATATGTATGGAATAAATGGGATACCCCCATTTTTCCAAGAAGATTTGGTTATGTTGTTTTCACATTCAATGCTGCACTTCACATCTGAATAAAACATCCAGAAAGTCAGAGTATATTTTGCCAGATTTCGGGTTCGGAAGGTAAGAACACGCCGTCACCAAACTTTTTTTGTCCTCATAAAAAGATAGCTGTCACTTTTATAATCCCGTCCACAAGCAGTAACTTAGTGTTTTCTAAGACGAAAACACCTTATTTGACAAAATATTCATCTGATTTGCTTTTTGAAAAAAGCCTGAAGAGTAAACCTTTTACTGTGTAAAAGATTCACCTACAAAAAAACTTTTGGATCAGCAGATAAAGCCACGAAACAATCTGAGTAAGAAATCCGATTATTCATAATCTATCCGCTAGAACTACCGCTTTTGCTATCACTTAAATAGCACAAACATCTCCATTGTGGGGATATGGGTGATTAGCCAACTGCATCAGACAGAGATGAGAGAGTAGTGAGAAAACCTCAAAATCCAATTATCAAATAGCTACAACCATGTAATATATTAGAATATAGTCGGTGAACCAGTTTATCTATGTGGTTTTTCGGGAGATGCTTATTACGAAAGAATTTCAGCCGACAACCACGGATGGGATTGAAAAAGGCACAAAATTGGTTCAATTACAAAAAGCCTTGCCTAATTTTCTCTCGAAATACTTTTGCCCTCATGACTGAATCATTATTTTCACTCAATATTAAACGTCTTTATCACGAAAACATCGAGCTTTGCGGTGCTTTTCAAATCGACATCCCGACCGGAAGTAAAACTGTTATTACCGGGGATACCGGTTGTGGAAAAACCTCATTACTGCAACTTTTTAATCGCATGAACGAACATTATGATGGAACGATTCTCTTCCATGGGCAGAAGATTATGACTTTGCCAATTGCAGAGCTTCGGCATAAAGTTATTCAGTTAATGCAGGAAGTTTTTCTCGGCGAAGAAAAAGTTGAAGCAGCCCTTCGTTACCCGTTTACTTTTCACATCAATCAAAATCGTAAGCTGGATGAAAAATTATTGAAAATACTCATGGAACAATTGCGTTTGCCTGAAACAATCCTGAAACGAAACATTGGCGAGCTTTCAGGTGGCGAGAAACAGCGGCTCGCAGTAATCAGGGCACTGTTACTTGAGCCAGATATCCTTCTGTTAGATGAACCATCTTCCGCGTTAGATCAGAACGTTTCCAGCTTGATGCTGGATTTTCTATTATCCTGTAACCTGTGCACTATCATTTGTGTTAGTCACGACCCTCGCTGGATTGAAAGGTTTCCCCGCAATCTGCATATCAAAAATCGAACAGTTATTGAGAAGAAGGTATAATGGATATCAGTTACATCAGTCTTGCTCTGAGTTTTTTACTCCTGATAATCCCAATAGTACTTATTCGCTTAACCGGATTAAAACTAATGCGGCAGTTACTTATCTCAATTCTTCGCATGGTTATTCAGTTAGCAATGATTGGATTAGTACTCGAATTCCTGTTTACAAAGGGGTCTGTATGGACCACCCTCGGTTGGTTTCTCGTTATGATTGGGTCGGCTGTATATATTACCTACGAGCGTTTGGATATGCCTTTTCGTTTTTTATTCCCGATTATCGCGATGCCGCTTATGGTTTCGTCGCTGGTTGTAATGCCTTATCTGGCACTACTTGTTTTGCCGGTAAACCCATTTTGGGAGCCAAAAGTGCTGATTCCGATATTCGGGATGATTCTCGGTAACTGTATGAACGGCACAGCATTGGCGGTTGACCGATTTACGAGTGATATTAAGAGTAATCAAAACGCGTACAGAACCTGGATTGCTATGGGAGCAACCCGTTGCGAGGCTGTGTTGCCGTTTTTCCGCAAGGCAATGAAAATGGCACTGATGCCCCGATAAATAAATATTTAAGCAATGGGAATTGTGACTTTGCCTGGAATGATGTCTGGTCAGATAATAGCCGGGATGAACCCGGTAACAGCAATTAAATATCAGGCAATGATAATGATAGCGATTCTCTCAACCGTCAGCTTAACGATTTATCTGGCATTGAAACTGTTAGAAATAAAGGCTTTCGATAAAATATATCTGCCCGGAAAAATTATCCTGAATAATAAGGAGGAGCAGAATTAATCCGCTCCTCTGAAATAGCGTAAAAACTATTTAGAACCTTTTCGGTATCCACCAGTACTCTTCTTGTAAACAAACATACCTGCTTCATCGCTTATGGCTGTCAGATTTTTAGTTTTCATATCTGCTTCCCATTCAAACTCATACCAAAGCTCTCCGTCTTTTAAAACATTGCAATAGACCCGAAATACATCGTCACCCTTGTACTTTGTCCACCAACGTTGTTCGATTTTAACTTTGCTTTCAGCCCGTTCAATCTCGAAAAGTCGATGCATTTGCTTCCAGATTTTATTGCCTGGTTTTCCGTACTTCTTTGTAAAATCCGTTACATCTTTACCAGTGTATCTGGAGCATCCGGCTACTAATAAAAGCAATATTATTGCGAGTAGAATCATTGAGGTCTTTCTCATAAAACACTCCTTTATGTTCAGTCTGTTAGTACAACAATTTGAATAAGAACATCTGTCAACAGGATTTTTCTGAATATTGAATCTGCTGTGTCTCAGTTGTTTCATAATATAGGCAGTTCAACCAGAACGATGCTTTATTCAAAAGAGAATTCTGGTTGTCAAAGGTAAGAATTTAGACTACTTTCAGGCATACCCCACCATGAGTCGGAGTATTCGTTGCAATCGATTGAGATTCAATTGATTAAAGGCTGCTATGGCGTGAATAACTGGATTTTGAGATTTTCCTCAAAAGACACTCACAATTGTCTGTTACAGTTGGCTGATACCTTGTCAGAAGACCTGAGACTCTTACACTTCAAACCCGAAATCTGACAAAATATATTCTGACTTATGAGGGTTTTCTTCAGATGCAAAGTGCAACATGAGCGTGAAAAAACAACATAACCAAAACTTTTGAAAAATGGAGGTATCCTTGATAACCAAAAAAAAGACTTGACGGCTTCTTATGAGAGCTTTGCAAAAGAACTCATTTAGGAGAAAAAAAGCTGGCCAATCCAACGCCAAACCATTATAAGTCTTTGTAATATAAGGAGGTTATTATGAGTAACAGCTGGTTTTCGCATCAAATAATCGAGACAAGATTAAAAAACGGATCATTTTTAGATTTAATTGATGAA
>JAIOTM010000458.1 GCA_021106755.1 Candidatus Cloacimonadota bacterium
ATAGTATCATCCTGCAACAACCCGATAAAAGCAATCTTGCCATCTCTCGTTACAGCAGTACTGTGATGATAACGTCCGCAGTTAGTTCCGGGAGTGCCAGAATTAAAACCATCCAGTAATGGGAAAGTATGGTAACTCCAACCATCGAACACAGGATCTCCAGCTGTTGAGGTTGAAAAATCCGACCAGATAAGCAAGATGTTTTCGGCTGGCGTTCCACCTGTATGGTCGATAAAATTATTCCCAACTACAAATATACGCCGTTTTGCATCCTGACTATAAGTAGGGGCTTCGGTAATATACACCTTAGGCCAGATAAACTGATCATCGGCAAAGGGAGTATCTACACCGCCGTAAACTTCGTTATCAAGAATTTCCAGTGGTAATCCGAAAAGCCCCGGAGCGTTCATGATATGCCATATATCCCACACCATCTCAACTTCGTAAGCTCCATCGCCATCGTTGTCAACATGATAGGCAAAAAATGCGTCGCTCGTATCGAAATCAAGGTCCATTCCGGGAAATCCCTGCCGGTATGGTCCCGCCGCTATTAAGGCTCCGGGAGTAACAACCCCGCCAGCATCAACATAAGCGGAATATATCATTCGCTCACTTACATCACCATGAAACGCGGCATAAACTCCTCCACCTGACTGTACTTTCAATGGAGAATCGGTATAACCTCCAATCATGTAGTCGTACATTGAACCAGCCAGAAATAGGGTTGGGTTGGTATCAAAAGTGAATAACGGCGTAAAACGGGTTATCGGTTTTACGTGTCCTGTTCCCGGATCCTGGGCTGTCGGACGGTCTGGTCCTGGTAATTGCACATTAGCAAACAATGTGGCACAGGAAATTATCAGTAGCAAAAATAAGACTTCTCTGACTCTCATTGTGTATCCTCCCGTTATGTATTTTTTCTCTTCTCCTCCAAAAATCAATAATTGTTTTTTTATCGAGATGATGGCAAGTTTTTTTTTGCATCTTTTCGCTGAGGTAGGCTGAAACTTCGTTCAAATAAGTTTCAAGGCTCTACTGATTTTACCCTTTCTGAAACGGATTTCACTCCTTCTCTTCGTCATTATAACCCAGTACATTCTTTAGTAATTGACTTAATTCTCTGATTTTATATGGCTTGGGTATTACTCCGGCAAAACCGGATTGCTTATATTCAGACATTATAGGATCAGTGGTATATCCGCTGGAAACTATTGCCTTCGCGTCGGGGTCAATCTTTTTAAGGTGCTTGATTGCTTCTCTGCCGCCAGCTCCCCCAGGAATCGTCAGGTCCATAATCACAACAGCATAAGGTCGATTCTCCTGCATTGCCCGTTTATAGTAATCTATGAGTTCATCTCCATTCTGCACTGTATCCACTTCAAAACCAAGATAGCGTAGCATCTCACCCGAAACCCGTCGGATAAAATCCTCATCATCCATCAATAATATACGCCCTTCTCCAACGAGTAGATTCTCTTCGTCTCCAGTTGAGTTGTTTCCCTTCTCAGCTACCGCTGGCAGATAAATGTTGAAACATGTACCACTTCCAGAATGCGATTCTACCTGTACATGCCCCATATGCCGCTTGATGATTGAGTAAGAAATTGATAGACCCAATCCGCTACCCTCGGATTTCGTGGTGAAATAGGGATCGAACACTCGTTTAATAGTTTCGCTACTCATACCTGGTCCACTATCTTCAATAAGTATTTTAATGTACTCTCCGCTTTCCAACCCCGGACACATATTGTCGTATATCATTACATTTTCAAGCGTTATGTCTATTGTCCCGCCTTCAGGCATAGCCTGATTAGCATTGATTACGAGATTCTGAAAATCCTGCCCATTCTGTCCTACATCAACATTTACATACGCGAGATCTTCGGGAAAATGATAATTGCAGACAGCATTCGAGCCGCGAAGTACAAACTCAGAGGATTCGCGGATAATCTCGCGGAGGGATGTAGTCTGCTTCACGGGGTTCCCGCCTTTGGCGATAGTAAGTAATTGATGTGTCAGTTTTTTTGCTCTTAAAGCCGCGTTTTCAGCATCTGTAGCAATAGCGTAAGATTCACTATGCGGGTCTAATTTGACCTTGCATAAGTTCAGATTTCCCATGATTGCCATTAGAATATTATTGAAATCATGAGCAATTCCTCCGGCAAGTAAAGCTACAGATTCTAATCTTTCCGACTTCTGCATTTCAAGCTCCATCCGGTGTTTCTCCGAAATATCCCGAAACACAAGTACAACACCAATAACTATGCTGTCACTATCGCGGATTGGAGCGGCAGAATCGGCAATGTTCCGCTCTGTCCCATCTTTGGAAACAAGAATTGTGTGGTTTGCAAGCCCCACCGTTAAAGGGTCGTCCAACACTTTATCGACCGGATTTTCCACTTGCTTACGGCTTTTCTCATTAATAATGTTGAAAACACTGATAAGCGGTTTTCCTATTGCTTCCTTGGTAGTGAAACCTGTCATTTCTTCCGCGACTTTATTCATCAAAACAACATTTCCATCGGTATCTGTTGAAATAACTCCATCACCGATACTACGCAGTGTTACCGCGAGTCGTTCTTTTTGATTAGCTAATTCATTCATTGTTTGTTTTCGCTCAGTTATATCCTTCTTAATTCCGAAGATGCCCTTAATCATCTTGTTCTCGGTATATATACAGATATAATCGCTCAACGTCCACATCCAGTCACCATTAAATCTGAATTCCCTATATTCTATTGAAATCTGTCTTTCATCAAAAAGCCGTCTCAGGGATTCTTTGCCATACTGGATATCATAAGAAAACAAATCAGCTATCGAACAATTAATAAGCTCATTATGGGAAGTTCTGTACAAATCCGCCATAGCCGTATTAATCTTCGTAAGTTTGAGATTATTGAAAGCGTATTCAATAACCTCCTGCTTGTCAACGTCCTCACTCCAGGATAATGGCTCATCGAATTCCGCGAAGAAAAAACCTTCCAGCGATTGTGAAAAGAATAGCTCTAATTGCTCTTCGCTTTCTCCAAGTGCCTGTTCCGCAGTTTTCCGTCCGGAAATATCGACTATTGTAAGCATCAGGGCAACGCGACCGTTAAGTTCTATCGCTCGTGAATACTGCTCAATCCAAATCATCCTGCCGTCTTTGTGACGACCCCGATAAGCGTATTGGGGGACAACATCGGTTTCTCCGCTCATTTTTTTCCTGTTCTGCTCCCTAGCGAAGGGTCTGTCATCTGGATGTATTATGTTGAAGCCATCCTCTAAAGTCCATGAAAGTATCTCTTCCTTACTATAACCCGACATATCCTGAAATGCCTGATTTGTATAAATGAATCGTTCATCCTGAATAATTAATATCCCAATAAGCGACTGATCAGTTATCAGGCGGAACTTCTCCTCACTATTACGGAGAGCTTTTTCTGCCTCCTTCCGTTCAGTTATATCCCGCTCCAAAGCGATAATGGTGGAATCGTCCAGAGCAACCATCCGGTCTTCATAAATTTTGATTCCATCTGGGGTATTCATGCTCATTTCAAATGTTACAGCTTCTTTCGTTTTTAAAGCCTTTTGAATATGCTGCTGAATTTCCTTTAGATTCAGTTCGGGCATTCCCAAGTCAGAGATATTCGCTCCAATAATTTTCTCAGGAGATAATATCAGTTGGCTTTTGTTTTCCGCATAATAGTCCAGAAAAAACCCATCGGAGTTAATAATAAAAACAAGGTCTGGAAATGTTCGAAGTATGGCTTTATCCCGACTTTTACTGAGAGCCAGTTGTTCTTTAATCTGCTCCTCTGATGCTCTCGCTTGTTGTAACAGGGATTTCGCGGTGTCAAGGTCACTCCGCATAATATTATCTTTGTATTCGAGAAACGTCCCTGCCAGATTTTTTGTGACTCGAAAGGTCAGCCAGATTGCAATAGCCAGCATTGTTAGTAGTATAAGAAGTGAGATAAGAAGTCGGTGCCGTGTCACAGATTTCAGATGTTCTTCTCTGACAGAAAGCTCCTTGATAGTATCACAGGTAAGAACCGCCTTACCCACCACAATCCCGTTATCCTGATTGAGATGATAGTACGCGTAGTAGTGATGCACTTCATCATCTACAGAAATGTTACTTGTTGCTCTGTAATATCCTGCCTTTTTCAATGAATCTGAAAATTGCTCTATGTTATCTATATCGCCAGAAACAGCTTCCGCCAATTCGGGAAAACGTTTTGAAGTTAAAGTGGCAACCTTCTGAAAGGTGTTGGAATTATCCGGTCGATACACAGATAAAAGAAGATTATATTCCACCTGAAAGAAAGCGGGGGAAATTTTTCTCATTACAAGCTGTTGTATATCCTCATCCCGTAGTTCGCTCTCTTTTCCATGGAGAATATCCACCATTGTTGAGATGCTGACAACCTCTTGCTCCATGGATTGTTGAAAAGGACTGATTGTAGCTGGATTCAGTTCATCCAATTGGCGAGACTCATGATGAAAACCAATAATAAATAACCCAATCAACACTGCCAAAAAAGAGAGCATCAACATTGTACTAACGCGGTTATAGCAAGTAAACAGCTTCACTTTTTCTATCTCGTTATACGGCATTTTCATGGTTTACTCCTTATTGATTACCTCACAATATAGACTGCGTCAGATTCGCCATCAGTTTCAAGAAGAAAAATTAAAAGAGACTTATAGCGAAGCAACTCATCATCCTCGTATATTTTATCGGAAGTACCATCTTTATATTGAATAGTATAGTAATTAAACTCTAACGAATCAATAATCAGGCTCTTGAACCAACGCCACCAGTCAAGTTGTGGCTCTGATACTGTCTCAATATCGTTGAGATTAATCTGTTTGCCATTGGGCAGTTTAAACAACTCAAGTTTCATTTTTTCATACCTAATCAGGATATTTTCATATAGTGGGGACAACATCTGCGATTTATAGTCTGGGCGTTGACCTCACAGTTTTCCACATAATGATATTAATGACTTAAGTAGCGAATGTCAAGCTTTTTGTGTGAGATAATTGGGAAAAACTGGAAATGGAAGATTTAATAACGCATAATACGGTTGGATAACTCAGTTTATTTACTTTGAACCCATTTAATGTAGTAGGATTTGCAAAAGGTGGTGAAGATGTGTAGCGAGAAGGATTTAAAAATTTCATCGTATATTTGAAAATATTCAGGGTTAAATTTTTATGTTCTTCTGGCAAACAGGTTTGCCTCATTTTTTGAATCTGTACTGCATTATGTGGGTTGAAGGAATTTAATAAAAATTTACATGATGAATTAAGGCAGTGGCGAATATATCATATCCTGAATTTTGAATAATGTACGGAGGGGCAGGGATTCGAACCCTGGGACCCCGTAAGAGGTCAACGGTTTTCGAGACCGCCCCGTTCAACCGCTCCGGCACCCCTCCGATTAAGAGTTGAAGATTAAAAACGGTGCTTTTAATCTTTTGGTTTTGTTATATCATTCTGTTTATTCAACCGTTTTTCGCGGAAGAATCCAGTAAGCAACTTCGAGCATTCAGTTTGCATTACGCCAGTACTTACCTGAGGATGATGGTTCATCTGTTTATCACGCAGAAGATTATAGACAGAGCCGACTGCACCCGTTTTGGGGTCCATTGCCCCAATAACTAATCGTCCTAATCTGCTCCATATCATCATACCAGCACACATAGCACATGGCTCTAACGTTACATAGAGTGTGCAGTCAAGCAGATAGCCATCGCTCTCGCCTAGAGCGTGTTCAATACACAGCTTCTCGGCATGCTCAATAGCCCCATGTCCATTACGCGCGGCGTATATTATGTTATTATTCTTAACTATAACCGCACCTACAGGAATACAATCCTGCATGGCGGCTTGCCTGCCTTGTTCCAGAGCCAGCCGCATCCAGTGCTGGTCTGTCATTCAGTATTAAGCCTTATCACCGCGACCAATGGCGAAATATTTGAAGCCCATTTCTTTGAGCTTGTTATAATTATACTGATTCCGTCCATCAAAAATCAGTGGTTGCTTTAACCTCTCTTTTATCTTTTCAAAGTTCGGATTACGGAATTGAGTCCATTCGGTAACGAGAAGCAGAGCGTCCGCGTTTTCGAGAGCTTCATAATCGCCAGTAGCGTACTCAATGTTTTTTGAGTCTTTCAGCAACTTCTTCGCTTCGTCCATAGCGACAGGATCAAAAACTACAATCCGTGCTCCGGCACTCAGGAGGTCTTTAATAACCACGAGTGAGGGGGCTTCCCGCATATCATCAGTTTCAGGCTTGAAGGATAATCCCCACATAGCAAATGTTTTACCAGTGAGATTATTGCCGAAATAGTTCTTCACTTTCGATGCCAGAAGATGCTTCTGTTCATCGTTGACAGCTTCGACAGAATCAAGGAGTTTCGATTCAACTCCATACTGATTTGCCATGTGGACTAAGGCTTTCACATCTTTAGGAAAACAACTGCCACCGTAACCTATCCCCGGATAGATAAACTTGTAACCAATCCGGGTATCCGAGCCGATACCAACCCGCACTTGTGCTACATCAGCACCCATTGCTTCGCATAAACGGGAAATTTCGTTCATGAAAGAAATCTTGGTGGCAAGCATAGCATTGGCAGCATATTTCGACATTTCTGCCGCACGGATAGACATAATAAGAATCTTATCGTGAGTACGGCTGAAAGCAGAATACAGTACTTTCATAATTTCACCGACACGAACGTTGTCCGTTCCGATAACAATTCTGTCCGGCTTCATGAAATCATCAATAGCTGCACCTTCTTTAAGGAATTCAGGATTAGACACAACATCAAACTCAAGATTGACATCCCGCTCTTTCAGAATTTTCTGCATCTCTTCTGAAACCTTATCACCAGTACCAACTGGCACGGTGGATTTATCCACCACGATTTTGTAATCGTTCATATATCTGGCAATATCTTTGGCTACAGCAAGAACATACTGCAAATCGGCAGAGCCATCCTCACCCGGCGGTGTTCCAACAGCGATGAAACATAGAAGTGATTCCCGCACTGCGACTTCAATATCGGTTGTAAACCGTAGGCGTCCGGCTTTATGGTTACGTTCCACGAGACGCTCCAGCCCCGGTTCGTAGATAGGAATTTCTCCGTTAAGCAACATCTCTATCTTTTTTTCATCGTTATCCACGCAGATAACGTCGTTTCCGGCATCGGCGAAACATGTTCCAGTTACTAATCCGACATAACCAGTTCCGATGACTGCTATCTTCATTCATCCTCCGACAGACTATTGTATCTTTTTAAGATATTTGTAGTAATCACTGTCGGTTGACATGATTATCGTGTTTTTCTTTCCCATGGTTGTTTTGTAACTCTTAAGCGTTTCGATAAACTGATAGAATTCCGGGTCTTTGTTGTAAGCTCCTGCGTAGATTTCAGTAGCTTTGGCATCTGCTCCGCCCTTGATTTTCTGAGCTTTCTCATAGGCTTCGGATTCAATCTGATCTAACTCGCGCTTCATCTTACCGAGAATTTCCGCTGCTTTACCTTTACCGGCTGAGCGGTACTTGGCAGCAACTTTTTTCCGTTCCGATTCCATACGCTCATACACTTTCTGGCGAACTTCATCAATGTAGTTAACCCGCTTGATACGAACATCAATCAACGCTATTCCATAAGTAAGCACTAATGGCTTTGCCCGTGCAAGAATTGAATCGGTTATAGCATC
>JAIOTM010000381.1 GCA_021106755.1 Candidatus Cloacimonadota bacterium
ATATGTGGACAGAAATAGATTAAAGGATAGATGTTATGGTTATGCTAAAGGCTGTGTCATTGGTGATTTCTGTTGTATTGGTGATGGACGTGAATAATGCTTGCCAGAACTGAGTAGTCGGATTGCAGATTTATCGCAGATGGCGTTAATATAGTTTTTGGTCGTGACAGTTTTTATGACACTCACGGCCCTGGTGAAATGGAAATCCTTAAAAAATATAACAATAATAACTGGGTTATTATTTCACACTCGAAACACAAAATAATAACCAAGCGGGATGTTCGAGCAATGAGGATAAAAGCTCATAATATGGGATACGAACAACAGACAGGGTGTTCGCCTTATACGGCACCATTAAAAGATGTTCGGGAATTTTTGAGTCAATAACATGAAAAGTTTCAAATTTATGAGACCTTACTGGATGACTCGGAGTATTGTTGACATGATTTCGAAAAGTAACAGACCGCACAAATTCAAGGTGTTGTATTTTAATTTATTTCAAAGGAAGTGTGAAGCATGAGTTACCCACTAAGTGATGCTATAGTACGGATATCTGAATTGATGGGAATGCCTGATAAAGAGTATTCAAGTTACATAAGCAATACTACAACATACGCGGGTATTGCTTTTAACGAGTTTTTCCGCGCTGTACAGATATTGGTTGACCGGGAGATTTACACCGATGACGAATTGTTCGGGTTGATAATTGAGTCTGAGCGTGAGATTGATGCAGATAACCGGATAAACCTGCATGATGACGGAAGCGACACTTTCTTTCATAAACTCAGGTTTGTAGGCAGGAAGCCAGACACTACCAATACTATGGTGGAATATCCCATAAGGTTAAACTATCAGGGACGGAAAACCGAAGAAGAAGAAAGTAGTCCAGAGTACATTTACTGTGACTTAAAAGGAAAATACCTTGTTTTTGAGAATTCGGAATTATGGTCTGATAGTGCAAAACATGTAATTGTCAATTTTTTAAGATATCTTGATCGGAGTATGGCGGTTGGGACTGATCTTCAGACTTTAGTTAGTTTTGCTTTTATCGAGAGAGCCTGTGAACTTGCCGAGCTAAGATTGAAAGCAAGAGAAGCCGGCTCTGTTTTCCCACTTGATTCTTATCTTCGTAAAATCAAAGTTGTATTATTGAAAACACAACCTTTCAATAAACAATTTATTAAACCGGATTACAGTAGGATATGATGAATGAAAGAATTTTCCCATTTTCAGGCGGAACACAGAATGCAGTAAATGTTCCCAATCGTGGCGCGTTGCTTGAATGTATTAATTATGACAATTCGGGTGATGAGTTGTCGAAACGATCTGATCCTTCCACATGGCAATCATCGTTAAACTCTCAGTTGCTTAGTGACGAGATTGATTTGATTGATATGTCCGATCCATACTATGCTACCAACCTTCCTGCTGATATTCATCCCGACTTTGATTTTGTGCTAATCTTTTACGGTCGTGGTCTGGGTGGTTTTTACATGTACCTTGCCTATAAAAAAGATACGAGTGTGTGGGATATTACCTCTCTCGAGGTTCTGAGTGATCTGGGAGTTACTTATACTGCGATGAGTGCTCCCAGATTTATGATATCCAATTCGAGAGTTCTTGTAACAGACGGGGTTAACACCCCGCATCTGATACAGATAAATAAAGACGGTAATCTTGAAGTAATGTTGCTGGATATGCCGACACCTCAGAGTATCGCGGAGCTTAAAACTACAGAAGAATATAATAAATTTGTAGATGCCGATACAACTGACGATACCGGAATGGGTATTGAAAGAAGCATGATAAAAGGCATGTGTTACACGATTGAACTTGATGGAAATGAAAGTAATACATCGCCAATAGCTTTTTTCACATGACAACAGGAACGTTATCCTGATGAAGATACTGATGCCGGATTTACATGGAAATGGCGTAGTACAGCTTACGGGCGGCTTAAAGTTCCTTACGGAATAAGCGATGAATTGAAATCCGCTTTGTTAGACAGAGGTAAATTCTGCGTATATGAAACTGAATTGATGTACTCGGAAGCCAGTCTTGATATAGACAATTTTACAAAAAGATTTGATGTTGAAATACAGGATACGGATTTTGACCTTTATGAAGATGGAAATAATTATGCAAGTAGCTATCCTTCCGGCAACATTTTAAGAAGCTATGATAATGACAGGAGTCCGGTTAGTGATGATATTGTCGAAGTCGGTGATGTAATATTTAATGTTGGAGTTCAAACCGAGAGATTATTTTTATTTAAGACTTTGCGTTACTGGGAAATAAGATTTAATAATACAAATTCAAGAAGCTATATAAACGGTTTAGTGTGGGTGCGATTTGGGAAAAATTCTATAAATATCCATACAATTCTTGGTGAGGTGGCTTACAGTTGGGGAGAAGCTGACGGGGATAAACCTACTGGTGGGTTGTTTTCTCCGAGTTTAATATTTTTTGATATTGACCGTACAACTCCCATTCCCTGCGTTTACCGGAAAATAACCGATGACGCAGGGGATGTTTATTATGATATGCTTTTACAGTTTCCATATATACATGCGAATACGGTGCATACATTCTTTTTGGCTGAACCGGATTTATCCGATCCATTCTTTGGAATAAGTATGCCGCTTACATGGCTAAATCGTTATGGAGCCTGGTTAGATATTGAAGATGCTGATGAGTGGAGTTGGCAGACAACGATTTTTCCTTCTAGAATATTAGA
>JAIOTM010000223.1 GCA_021106755.1 Candidatus Cloacimonadota bacterium
TATCAGTAATACCTACCGTGCAGTAGTTACCGTTTGTATCCGGGTTGTCCACTGTGTGATACTGGAAGATGATATCGTCTTCGGAACGTTCGGCGGTAGTGCTTTTAACCAGAATAATCTGGAATTTCTCTAACGAAGTGCCGTTGTGCTGATTGTAGAAATCGTTATATTCTATGATAAACTGCTCATTAGTAGCATCGTACCAGTAGCAAAGACGTTGATCAGCGAATCTGACATCTTCCGGCTGACCTTTAAGGTCGTCCCAGTATGCGGCAACAATTGCATCGGGACCTAACGCCGCTGGAATTCCCCAGTTACGGAAACTACTCATCCAGGTCTCATTGAAAGAAATCCAGCCGTTGGAACAAACTGTAATCGTGTCAAAATCTTCACCATAGTAGTTAAACGTGAACGGTAAGTCCATAATCACGCTCTCGTCGTCACCCATAATGATAACCGTGCCGTTACCATTATGGTCGGGGTCAATCTCTAACCAGTTATAAACTGGTGACTGAGTGAAAACATCATTACTGTCGTACACATAGTAGCCGTAATTATCAGGACCTGTAGGCGATGTCTGGTCAATTTCTCCGATTGTAGCTGGTATTCGTGAATAGGCTGTTCTGCCAGTAGCATCCTGCAAAACAACTGTGAAGTTGAACTGACGACCAACATAAGTATTCTCGGCAATGTTGATTTCAAAGATAATATCAACAGTCTGTTCGGTGGCAATTGTTCCGGCATTAACATCAACAGAGTTGATTGTTACACCTCCAAAAGAAGCCAACAGATTGGCGGTTGCGTTTTCAATATCTATAGGACCGGTATTGTTTACAGTGAAAGTAACATTCAGAGTTTCATTAAGGTCCATTAAACCATTTCCTTCAGGGAGTAAACCATCCAGAGAAAAGGCAATTCCGCCCGCGCTTGTTTGCAGTTTAGAGCTATCGCCATTATTGAAATCAATGGTCAGGTCGATTAATTCGTTATGAGGAGAGTCAGCGGAAATATCAAAGGTTGCAGAGCCACTTGCCGAAACACCAGCGGCAACGTCACCAAAGTCGAAAGTGCCACCATTAGTAACAAAGGGTGAGGTTGAGTTAATAGTAGCTTGCAGACCATCAAACTGGTCTGTCGCGCTGAAATTCTGGACTGTAAGATCGAGAGTAACAGTTTCTCCCGCGTGCAGATTATTATATGTATAATCGGTTATACCTACAAGATTTCCCTGAATTACAGATACTGTTTTAACTAACGGTTTGAAACGGGGATGAGAAACAGTAACGGTCAGGTCGCCCGCAGAGAGGGCATCAATCGGTAGAATTATCGTATAATTATCTGCTTCCGCGTAACTAAAAGAAACAGCATCCATTGTGGCTGTGGCAATTGCGTCTCTTGCCCAGGGCAACTGGATTTCAAGATGGTCTGTGCCCACATAAACCTGATCGGGTATTCCAAGATTACCAGCGAAAAGGTGCGGTTCGTGTACCCACATATTCAGAGTTGGGTCACTGAGAATATTATAAACGTGGAAATAGAACTCAACCTGTCCATCAGTCTCCTGATCGTTAGGATAGTTGTTATGAAGCTCGACTTTGCCTCTCAGCACTGCTGAACCAAGATTCCGCATTCCCTCATACAATACTCCGTGCCAGAAACCGCCACAGATGGCGTTGTTTTTCTCGGTACTGGTGTGCAAATCGGAAGGACCAAAGAAAGCGATACAACCGTTGGGAGTACTTGGTGTACCCATACGCATCCAGGCTTCGCCGAAGCAAGATTCCTGATTTGGGTTGGCATAATCACCAGTGTTACAAACTATAGAGGCTACAACCGGAAGCATACGCCCGTTGGTTAAATTATCCAGATGATTGATATGAAAAAGCGGATAATGCCACCCTTCAGCAGCACCCCAACCCCGGTAGTTGACGAACTGGACACCATCGTTTATGTGATTGTAAATGAAGCTGGTTCCCGGCATGGGATCGTATGGGTAGAACAGAGTATCAACCTGGTTGTAACCAAAGTCGAGTAACTGATCGTACAACCAGCGTGACATCAACACAGGCGTTGAAGGGATAGGTGGTGTGTCAGCGTAGTTACCGGCAACCACAAGTGCCCGACGCATCCAGGAAGTGTCATCCATATAAGGATTGGATTCGTAACTATAAATTTTGCCAATGATTGTCGTAAGGTCTGTTGGTGATTCGATTGAAATACGTCCTGCCAGCATCTCAGGGAAATAGTCTCCCCCCTCAATTAAGGTATATGGCAAATCAGAAGCATCAAATTCGCTACCTGACCAGACAAAGAAAGTTGGTATCTCGTATGTGGTTACATCTCCGATTAGTACCAGAAATTCCGGTTTAATCTCTGCAGTGTTGTAAATGTTGGCAATGTGATTCTGGATTTCAATTTTGTCCACAGGTACATCGTCACCTACATGAAACATCTGCACATCAAAACCGAGTGATTTCTTCCATCCAATATACGTATTCATATCTGTATCTAAGGCAGAATGACTGTATATCAGGATAGATTTCTTCTGGTAAGGTAAGTCGCGCAAGTACGAAGTAGCGTAGTTGTCTGCTATTTCTTCGTACAGCGAAACGTAAAATCGTGAAACTGTTTGTGGGGCGGTTATCGGAATGGTTCCCTGCACCTCAAACTCGACTTCTTCGACAACACTGATTATATTATTGTTCTCAATTCGTGCATGAAATTTTACGCTGAAGGCGTTCATCTCACGCATGGTAATACAGTCCGACAGCTCTACGCGCTGTGGATTAATCTGATTTGTGGTCTGCAATACATTTCCAGCGGTATCGTAATCGATAATCCTCATCGAATGAATCATTAACCGGGCTTCCGAGTATGGCAACGCCACGGTTCTCTGAATAGTTTGCGGCTGGGTTTTATCAGCTCCACTGAGCGTAAAACTTACACTATTACCCGTATCCAGCATCTGAAGCCCTGTGGCGGCAAAAGCTAATGTCGCCGTGAGCATCGCGATAACTACTAAAATGCGGTTCATAAATCCTCCTGCAATGTTAAATTATTTTATTAAGCAGGCTTTACGAGCGGGATAGTTTTTCCCGTTCACATTAAGCCTGTAAAAGTATATTCCGCTGGGATTCTTCTCAGCGTTCCAGACTACTGAACCACGCTGAACATCTTCATTTGAAAGCGGATGATTATAGACTCGTTCTCCCCGAATGTTATAGACCGATATTTCGGCTTTTTTCACATCTGTTTCTCCAATAGCAAAAGCAATTGTGGTTTCGGGGTTAAAGGGGTTGGGAAAGTTTTGTCTGAGATGAGTCAGTACTTTGGGTACAGTCGCGTTACCAGCTCCTGTCGCGGAACTGGAACCAGCGATAACCTGAATATTGTCTATGGTCCAGCCCGGATCAACGAGAGTTGGATGCGAGCTGTAAGAATCGTCTTGCAGGCGGAAACGCAGATAGTAAGCATCGTCATTGTAATCAGACAAATCTACAAATACAAGTTTCCATTCATCATGCTGTCCAGAGTTACGATAAACTTCTGTCCAGTTGGTTTCATCTGTAGAAATTTCTACCGTTACCGGGTCAAAAACCGGCTCTGTGTACAGATGTTCACGGAAAAGCAACATCACGTTGTCCCGTCCTGATAAATCAATTGGATTGGCTGTCTGAATCGAAACATCGCAATTAGCCGCATAGAAGCCATATCCGCCCCAACTGTCTGTAATAGCATTACCGTTCCAGGAAAGGTCATCAATTACCTGCCATGGACCATCTATTACCCAGGCAGTCGTGCCGTTTTCCCACTCTTCTTCAAAAAGTGAATCAGCAGAATCCAGGTCAAAGGTCATTCCATAAGTACCCGCGGCAAACTCGTGAGTTCCAATATAGGGGTAATATCCAGGAGCATAGACACAAACATTGTGTTCCTGAGCGTTGGAGTTAATCGAAAATGTACCTCCGGTAAAGTCAAGTGTGTCGTTAACCACATCGGAGATAACTATTTGACCGTCTAATGGAGTTACACCATTCGTGACAGTTCCCGATACAACAGATGCTACCAGTGGAACAAGATTAACTGTGCGGTTTGTCCAGCCTGTGGGAGATACAAATACAGATTGAGTATGGGTCTCGTATCCTTTTTTGCGTACTGTCAGCGTATAGTTGCCCGGTATAAGTGGACGCCAGAATCTACCATAAAGCGCGTCTGTTAAACGGGGAGAGAAATAAGGAGAGGTTTTTTCCTCAATAA
>JAIOTM010000125.1 GCA_021106755.1 Candidatus Cloacimonadota bacterium
ATTCTCGGTGCTATTTGGCGAATTATGTGGCGGTGGAGACATAAGTAATTTTGCTGAAAAAGTGAATTACTAAGGAGTAAAAAATCGAAAATTTTTCTGATTGGTTTTCATCTCATATTTTCCACTTAGGTTTTATTTTGGGTGGAGTTATAGCATTTGTTGTATTGCTTATATATTTTGTTATCCCTTTAGTGAGAGCAATTCCGCTGTGGATAAACTGGGAAAAAAACGGAAAGGAAGAACAAAATGATTCAAAGAGCAAATCAACAGTAATCATTATTGGTATTAGTGTAATTCTGATATTGCTAATTATTTTTGCAGTAATTATTATAAAAGACTTTGTTTCCGATGCAGATAAAAACGCAGAGCAGTTACAAAAAAAACATGAACAAGTACAGAAGCCGGAGCTATCTTTATTCGGTTACTGGCTTTATCGTTGGAGGGGAAGTGGTATTTTTGCCGCAATTATTCTTGTATATCTTATGTTGGTAGTAATCATCAGATTTCGGAATATTTTATAGGAAGAGGAAGGGATTATTCAAGAAGTAGCATAAATCATATACAAAAACCGCACTCGATAACCGAGTGCGGTTTGTCATTTAAGTTGCAGAATTATTTCAGGAGTAGCATTTTACCACTGACAATTGTTTCCCCTGTACTTACTTTGTACATGTAAATTCCGCTGGCAACGCCGTTTCCATCGGAGTTGGTTCCATTCCAGACAATCGAGTTTCGTCCTGCGAGGCAGTTCTCGTTTAGTAACTGGCACACTTTCTGCCCTTTCAGGTTATAAACCTCTACCGTAACATCAGTTGCTGTGGGCAAGCTGAATTCTATTGTAGTTTCGGGATTGAACGGATTCGGGTAGTTTTTCGCGATTATCTGCGGCGGAAGCGGAATATCATTATCCATAATCCCAACTGCATCTTCCTGCGTTGTCCAACTCGATTCATCGAAATTCAGCCGGATTGCCGAGTGGATGATATTTCCGCCGTTGTGAGGGTCAGGTTGTTGTGAGCCGTAAGTGTTATCATTCAGGAAATAGAAGTGCAACATACCCCAATCGCCACCTAAATCAATTATCTTTTCAGCCGGATAGATGTACTCTGGAATCATATTTGCCAGTTCTGGTGTGACGTTTGCGTTCATCATTACCGGATCAGACCAAGTGTCACCGTTATCGTTAGAGATAGCAACGCAGATTTCCGGTTTGGCAACCCAGTCATCCCAGCCTGCTAACCCTTCATTAGCGTAATAGGCTTTAAGCCCAGACTGCCACACAGCCGCCATCCAGCCGTTTTCTTTGTTGGCACAAATTCGAAAATTACCATTGTTCTGCTCGAAATAGAAGTAGGGATAGCAAGCGGTTTCCATCACGAGAGTATCTCCCGCGT
This sequence comes from Candidatus Cloacimonadota bacterium, assembly GCA_021106755.1. Classification (GTDB taxonomy): domain Bacteria; phylum Cloacimonadota; class Cloacimonadia; order Cloacimonadales; family JAIOQZ01; genus JAIOTM01. The sequence goes on from JAIOTM010000125.1 coordinate 1,395, forward strand.
TCACGTCTGTCACGCCGTCCGCGTCAACATCCCAGGGAATGTAAAGTTCTCCATCGCTGGGATATACCCCCTTGGGATCAAGGTCTGTAATAGTAAACGAGTCGGTTATCGGGTCGTAGATAACATCCTTCATAAACTGCATATAGAAGTAGAAGGAGTAGGTTCCTTCGGAATCCGCTGTATCGCAAAGTGTCATTGGAACAGCAAAATGCACCCGTCCCAAACCATCGAAACTCAGATTCATAAGACCAGCCTGTCCCATAAAACGGAAATGCAGACTGTCTTCAGGAATCGTATCGCCAAAGTAATACTCGCTTCCATGATAGATGGGGTCATCTACCCACTGGCGGGAGTTGACGTAAGTTTGTGTCCAGTTTCCCTCGCCATAGTTGTCGTTCCATAGCATAAGCAAATCAGGATTATTATAATCGTTAATGCCAGTAAAACCCATCATGGCAATTTTTCCATCTGGCTCTACTGCTATGGACTTGTACATATAAATAGACTCAGGTATTCCCTGACTCCAGTCGTCGAGTAAGGGGATAGTGTTGTAAGTCCACGGTCCCATATTATAGAATCCGTTCGCATGGTAGTCAAAATCGGCGTAAGCGTAAAGGATATTAGTGTGTGAACCGCCAACATGATCAGATTTGTTTCTGCCAAAAATGTAGATTCGGCGTCTCAGATCGATTTCGTAGGTTGGGGCTTCGCTGATAAAAACAAACGGCCAGACGAAATCATCACCCGCTATGGGTGGTGTGAAACCAGTTCCGCTCCAATCTCCGGAATCCCAAACCATGAACTCCGCCGACGGATACCCCGGACTTTGTAATAGTGACCAGTTGTCGTAAGCCATCATTACTTCAAAAGTTCCATCACCATCCTGATCAACATGCCAGGCGAAAAACGGGTTATCTAACTCAAAATCCAAATCACAGGCAATAAATCCCTGACTGGAGTTGGAAACTGGAATCTGACTACTTCCCGAAAGCTCCCCATTGGCGTTACAGTAATTGTAATAGACGTTGCGAGACTGATTTTCGGATTGAGCCTGCATAACCATGTAAACGCCGCCATTACTCTGTACCTGTAATGGGATATTACGATAGCCCCCGGGCATGTAATCATAATAGGTGAAAATTAATTCATCCAGAGGAGCACAAAACGTCCATTGAGGAACATTTTCGTAGTCGAGAAGGGTTAGTTTTACAGGATGTTCGGGTAAACAACGTGCATCTTGCGGCATAACCTCAAAGGCGGTTAACATGCCGAAACACAGCAACATAAGAACGATTATTCTACACTTTGTCATAATACCTCCCAAATTTTTACAATATCACAATAGAAATAGGGATTTGTCAATTAATAAATCCGCGCTACGTTTAAGGATGCAAAGTGCAACATTGAGCGTGAAAAACAACATAACAAAATCTTATTGAAAAAATGGATGTATCCCAATTGTCAAAAATAAAAAGTTTGACATAGAATTTTCCCAATAGATAATTAGAATAGTATATCTTATTGGGAGATAGTGATGAAAGCCATTATTTTAATAGTCGAAGACAGCCCTTTAGTTTCAAAACCTTTGAAACTATTATTGGAAGAGATGGGCTATTCCGTTATGGATATTGTGGAATCCGGTGAAGAAGCCCTCAAAAGATTAGACCAGCTCCGCCCCGACCTCTTGCTTATGGATATAAAACTCAGTGGAGAACTGGACGGTATTCAAACTGCTGTTGAGATACGGAAGAAATACGATATTCCTGTCATTTATTCTACAGCTTATACCGATGAGAATCTTATAGAGCGGGCAAAAATCACCAATCCATTCGGTTATATCCTGAAGCCATATCATAAACGGGAATTACGTACAATTATTGAAATGGCTCTTTTTAATCACAAAACGGAAACTAAGCTCAAGGAGAGCGAGAAACGGTTTCGGTTGCTGACGATGAACTCCTCCGATATCATCAATATTATTGATAAAAGCGGACACATTATTTTCGAGACTCAGGCTACAAAACGCATACTTGGTTACGAACCCGGAAGCCGGATAAATTCTCTGTTTCTGGATTATGTGCATCAGGAAGATAAAGAGCGAATCAGTGAGTTTCTTAACAGCATCATAGAAGAAACTGAAACATCCAACTCTGTTGAGTATCGGTTTCAGCATGGCAATGGCGACTGGAAATACATGGAAACGTTTTTTCACAACCTGTTGAGTGAACCTGTTATAAAGGGAATCGTTATCAATTCGCGGGATATAACGGATAGACGTGAGGCGGAATTAGCAAAAAAACAGGCTTTAATTGAGCGGAATAATTCCGCACTGGCAATTGCCGCTACAACCAGTCATGAAATCAATCAACCATTGATGATTCTGCAAGCTAATTTAGAAATGCTACAGATGAATTTGCCAGAAGAACTTCTGAAGGGAAAAAATGTTAAATATATGAATAATATCTCAAATTCTATCCGTCGAATTCAGGATATTCTTGAGCTAATCAATAACGCCCAGACTGTTCGATTTGATTCATACAGCGAAGATATCCAGATGGTAGTGTTTGAGGAAGACTCTGAGGAATAGGTCGATTATTTAAGATTGAACAGAATTTCGCACCGTCACTTTTTCAGCAACGAACACTACACGACCCGGCGGAACAGCCTACTGTTCACCTTCTCATACCCCGATTTCCCTAAGGAGCAGATATTGAAGTTTCGACTCGAAAAGCATGTCGAGTCGAGCGCAAACTCATTTGTTTCGACAGGCTGTTACGGAACAAACTGTAAGATAATGCCGAATGTTCTTATAATTATTAAATCCATTCGGGATTTCTCAGACAATTACGACCGAGTTTTCTTCGTGGGATACAGGTGATTGCCTGTATTCATCCGCGTACCAGTCATTTTCCCATAAGCACCCATTAATCAGATAGCGATACTCGTAGGTTTTTCCTACAGTTAAATTCAGCGAAATTTTATAATCACCGGATTTCAGTCTCGTCATCTTATCGGCACTTCGGTTCCAATTATTGAAATCGCCAACGATGTTCACAGTTTCGGCATCTCCCGCTGCTTTTTGTGGCAATCTGAATGTTACTTTGCATATAGGTCTGGATTTCAGATATTTTTTTTCAAGACTCATTACATCTCCCTGAATTCGTGATATTTTTCACAAGTCTGTCTTCTTAAAATTTCCGTAAAAGAACATCAGTAGCCTTGTCAAAATCAATTCAGTCTATTTTCATTGACACAATAACGCAAACCCGAATAAATATCAAGAAAAATACTCAGGTTGTTACATGAAAAAACTAATAATTGTTTTGGGACTGTTTTTTTCCTTACTTTATGGTGCTACAATTAAAGAAAC
>JAIOTM010000313.1 GCA_021106755.1 Candidatus Cloacimonadota bacterium
AAGAAGCAGGATTTGTTCTTCAGCCCGGCGATACCCCGATTGTACCGGTAATGCTTTTCAATGCTCAATTGGCGCAAGACTTCTCGTACGATTTGTATCAGGAAGGAATTTACGCGATGGGCTTCTTCTTTCCAGTTGTTCCAAAAGCCAAAGCACGTATTCGCACCCAGATTTCTGCTGGTCATGAAATACACCATCTGGAAAAAGCTCTGGCAGCGTTTATCAAAGTTGGTAAGAAGCACGGCATTCTTGGATTGACCAAGAAAGAGATTATCGCGAAGTTTGGACAATAGAACTATAAAGTATATAATACTCCCGCGGGGCTTTTTCTCACGGGAGTTTTTTGCTTTCGTAAAAAATTATTGACGCTTATTCAACATGCTATCCTATGGGAGTCAGTAACAAATATCAAATTCATATGGAGTCGTTATGAATCAAGACAAAGACTACAGAATCAGTCTTTTTAAGCCAACAACCGAGTTTTCCCGGATTAACCGGAATCTGGTTCTTACGCTTATTGTTATATGGGCTGTAGCTATTTTCGGGTTTCAGATTCTGCTGAGAGTTATGCAGACTCCAACCCCGGAACCAGCTTTGCAAACGTTCCAGAAAGTCTGGAACAATGTCGAAAGCGGAATCGCCGATAGCACGGAGATGGTCATGTTCACAGACGCGGTTATTTCTGTACTCGGTAAATCCTCAACCTACACAGACGCGAAAAGAAGACCAGCCTTAGTCAACGCGTTTAGCTGGGCAATTTATCAGTTGATAGAAGATTCAGTCAGAACTGACTTCAAAATTGAAATCAAAAATTTTGAAGCTCTGCGAAAGAAAACTGAATCACTTGAAGATAACGCCTACGTTAACGCCAAGGCAAGCATTATCGCCAAGGTTGCACCGCTTCTCGGTTGGGAGGAGTACAGTCTCAAAGCCAGATTAATACCGTTAGAACTTAAGTCTGACGATTTGGAAATTTTCACCGCGGAAAATGAGGCTTCCCTTCCCGCTACAATGGAGTTATATCTAACCCATAACCGTTCGGTTCTCACCGATACAGTATTCCTCGGTTTCCCGTTCCATTACTTCTATACCGCTATTTTCCTGTTAGTTCTTTTCGTGGTACTATGCTGGATATACTGCTTTGCTATAGACAGAGTACACACTAAGATGGGTACTTACAACAAGCCGGGAAACAAGTAGGAGAGTTAAATGAAAAAATATACATTCATATTATTACTGTTGGTTATGGCAGCGTTTTTAAGTGCGGCTAACGCAACTGCCCTCGAAGGTGGCTTCAAAGTTGGTCCTGCAATAATTCTTATTTCAATTCTTGTATTATTCGTATTGGTTGGTATTTTCTTCCGTGCGAAAGACACAACAGATTACTATGCTGCCGGACGTGGTATTTCCCGTGTTGGTTCAGGCATGGCAATTGCATCAAACTGGATGAGTGCCGCTTCATTCCTCGGAATGGCAGCTCTTATGTATGGCTCAGGCTATCACGGTCTGGCATTTGTTGTCGGCTGGACAGGTGGCTATGTTCTACTGCTTATCCTGATGGCTGGTCAGATTAGAAAATACGGTAAATACACTGCTCCCGATTTCATCGGTGATAGATTCTACTCACCAACCCTGCGGGCAATATCTGCTGTTATTGCAATTCTGATTTCCATATCTTACTGTATGGGTCAATTTGGTGGTATTGGACTGATGTTCAAGTGGGTTATGGGTATTGATTATATGTGGGCAGTTATTATCGGAAGTCTGGTAGTACTTGCTTATACACTGATATCCGGAATGCTCGGTGTTACAAAGAACATGCAGATTCAATATGTGATAATCATTTCATCCTTCATTATTCCTCTGTTCATTCTTACATTCAAATTCAATTATTTCTGGGTTATTCCTCAAATTGGATATGGTGCGGTTGTTTCTGATATCGTTAACGGTATTCAGGCTCCTGCTACTGCGGATTTGATTAATCGTTTCGGACACGATTTTGCTATTCTGCCAAGTCCAGAATACGCTATGCCGTGGGACCCTTCAACAGGCAAAACATTCTTCCAGTGGATAGCACTTACATTCTCGCTTATGCTCGGTACAGCAGGTCTTCCTCACGTTATCCAGAGATTCTATGTTGTTCCAAGAGCAAGAGATGCCCGTTGGTCGGTTGTTTGGGGACTGTTCTTCATCTGTCTTCTTTACTGGAGTGCTCCTGTATTTGCTGCCTTTGGCAAGATTCTTTCTACTAATCCTGAAATTGGTAATCTTTCTAAAGATGCGATTGTGGTTTATACAGCTCAGCTTGGCAGCATTCATCCGCTGATAGTTGGTCTATTGGCTGCGGGAGCTGTTTCGGCGGCTTTCTCAACGGTATCCGGCTTATTGGTTGCGGGAGCTTCGGCTTTTTCGCATGACCTTTACTTCAAAGTTATCAATCCTAAAGCCGATCCCAAGACTCAGTTGATGATGGCTCGTCTTGCTACAATTCTGATGACTATCATAGTTATGGGTCTGGCAATGCTGAAACTGGCACTTATCGGACAGTTAGTTGCTCTGGCGTTCTCTCTCGCTGGTTGTACGATTTTCCCCTTGTTCCTGCTTGGAATCTGGTGGAGTCGCTCCAACAAGCAAGGTGCTATGGCAGGACTCGCAGCAGGTGGGCTTGTTACAATTATTTCACTTACTTATTTTGTATGTGGAAAATATGGCGTAACTCTTCCGGCACATTCATTCATCACTTATTGGCTCGGAGCCTGGTATTTTGCCTGGATAGGAGCTCCTCTGGCGATTTTGACTAACATAATCGTTTCGCTGTTGACAAAAGAAACTCCTCTCGAAATCCGCAAATTCCTGGTGGAAAAAGTACACACTTAGACTATTCATTCTCACGAGAGTGCGGACTATGTCCGCACTCTCTTTTTCTTTTCAGGAGAAACTTTTATTATGCTACGCAATGTCTTTACCCTCACGCCCAGAAGCAAGCGATTGATAATGATTATGTTCGGAGTAACGGTTGTTACACTGATAATCGCCTATCTCTATTACGAAAATTACAATCAGGCAGACGATCCCAGAACAAAAGACATTAAGCAGATGTATGGACGCTATAATCAGTATGTACGGGAGAACAACGCTTACAAAGCACTCGCTGTGCTTGATTCTATGGAAACGGCTTACAACAGTATCAATCACTACTCCGACTCGTTCGAGACAGGGGTTATCAACACCGATAAGGCAGCAATTTACATTACGATGGCACTTTATCAGACAAATGATGAAGTCGAAAAAAAAACATACCTTGCCATCGCTGACTCCAGTCTGACGAGAAGCCTGACAATATACAATCGCTGGGAAGAAAACTACGCTGAACTTGATGAAGCAACCATAATAAGTATTGTAGAAGAAGATTTCGCGGATATAACACATAAGCGGGAAAAGATAATAGAGCGGCGGATTGC
>JAIOTM010000444.1 GCA_021106755.1 Candidatus Cloacimonadota bacterium
TATGTAGCACAAACGAAGTTTTAATGCTGGAAAACGCGGTTAACAGCTTATGCAAATTCTTCTGTGGGGTCAGCCGTCCGACAAAAAGATATGTAGTTATCTCAGGACGACTTATCGGCAGTGGCAGTGGAGCTTCCACAGCATTGTTTATTGCACCGATTGGAATAGGTAAGCCGGGAAAATCTTTGCGGGCAATTTCTGCTAAGTCATCGCTTACGGCAAAAATCGCGTCAGCATTTTTTGCGACCATACGTGAAACTGGTTTCAACAGGCGGTGTAGCCAACGTATTTCTTCTGGCGTTGCCGAAGGCACATCTCCACCCCGAAGTGAAATAATATAAGGTATTTTCAAGAACTTTTTAAGCATCCACGCCAGTATCCCATTAGGTAGAAGAAAAAAGCACAGAACAGCGTCAAATTTTCGTGCTTTGTGTAATAAAATAGCTGGGAAAAAAGCCATCTTCACAAAGGCAAGCATCTGCACAATGCTACTACGGGATATATGCCTGCGAAACGCCCAAACCCGATAAATATGTACGCCATTAATGTATTCGTAAAGCGGTAAACCTTTGCCGTGACTCGTCAGAATAACAACATCGTGTCCAGCGGCAGCAAACTGTCTCGCTAACAGCTTTGTCTGATAAGAAGCACCCCCGCCGAGAGGAGGATATTCAAAGTTGAGTAGCAATAACCGCATTTTCGCTCGTTTCATTATAGAGTGCCTCCCTGTGGCAGAAAGCGTTCTTTCCACTGCTGAAAGACAAATAGAGTCCATAACTGCTTACGATTGTCTTTCTTGCCGCTTAAGTGTTGATTTATCAGAGATTGCACTGTATCTGGAGAGAATATTCCTTCTTTACGAATTGTATCCGCGGCAAGAACATCCTGCAACTGTGTAGAAAGTTCATTTCGGAACCAGGCTGACAGCGGAACTCCAAATCCTTTTTTTGGTCGGTGCAGTATCTTATAAGGTACTTTCCCTATAAGGGCTTTTTTCAGGATATGTTTTCGGGTAAGACCTTTCAATTTGAAATTTGAAGGCAGACGATTAACAAATTCCGTTAGCTCCACATCTAAGAAAGGTGACCGGGCTTCTAACGAAACCATCATAGAAGCTCTGTCAATTTTAACGAGGATATCATCAGCGAGATAAAACTTCTGATACATCGCCAGAATATAAGCGGTCAGGTCGGGATACAGAACTTCATCTTCCTGAGGAATTAATGAATACGGGTTACAATTTTCCCGATAAATTTCTGGAGATAGAACGGCTTTCTGTTCATCCGGATTAAACGCTCCAAGCCAAAGCTGATTACGGATTCCCGGAGGTTGATGAGTTCCTTTAAGAAATTGCTTCAAGCGAAAATCAAAACTCATGTTCCGTGTAGAGACAGGTAGTTTTGCCGCTATAGACCGAATAACCTTTTGATGCACCCAGCGGGGTATTTTCTCATAAACCCTTGCAAGACGATGTGCAAGCATAGGGTCGTATCCCGCGAATAGCTCGTCTCCACCATCACCGCCGAGAGCAACGGTAACATGCTCGCGGGTAAATTGCGACAACAACCAGGTTGGAATTATAGACGAGTCAGCGTATGGCTCATCGAGTTTATCAAAGATTCGCGGCATCACTTCCAGCATATTTTGCGGGGTTAACTGCTTTTGAAAATGTTCTGTTCTGTATATTTCAGCCGCCATCGAAGCATATCCCGATTCATCGAAAGAGCGGTCTGTAAATCCAATTGAAAAGGTTTTCTGACGTCCACCGGATAATTCTCCCGATAATTCCGCCGCAATTGAGGTTGAGTCGATTCCTCCACTCAGAAATACACCGAGCGGAACATCGCTCATAAGGCGACGTTTCACAGCCGCCCCAAAAAGCAGGTTGATTTCTTCGACAGCTTCTGCTTCTGAAATTTTCTCCAGAACAGGCATAAAATTCGGTGTCCACCAGCAAGTTATCTCATATTCCCCATTTTTCCAAATCAGTTTGTGTCCCTGGGGTAACTTGAAAACGCCCCTGATAATAGACATAGGAGCGGGCAGATATTCATAGGCAAGATAGTGTTGCAAAGCGGAAAAATCAATACTACTGCTACACTCAGGATGCAGAAGCAGAGCTTTCAACTCGCTGGCAAAGGCAATACCTTCCGCGAGCGGCATGTAGTAGAGCGGTTTTTGTCCAAATCGGTCTCGAACAAGGGTTAAGGTTTGGTTTTGCCAGAATCCCAGGGCGAACATGCCGTTCATCCGCTCCAACCATTTCTGACCAAATTCACGGAAGCCTTGCAAAACCACTTCCGTATCAGTATCAGATTTGAACTGACATCTTCTTTGACTCAGTTCTTCGCGAAGCTGCAAGTAGTTGTAAACTTCACCGTTGTAGGTAATATAATCATTATCAATCTGCATTGGCTGTCGCCCGGCAGGCGAAAGATCGAGAATTGATAAGCGGCGATGACCTAATCCAATATGCCACTCACCCTCAGAGAAAATCGCGGTTCCTCTGTCGTCTGGCCCCCGGTGCTCCATTGAATCTGTCATGCGGTCTAACAGAGCCGGATTAATCGGCGTTTTCTGAATTATTCCGACAATTCCGCACATTCTCAGATTACCTTTTCAACTATGTAGTAGTCTTTATCCTGTCCTTCAAAATAGTGCCGCATAGCAATTTCGCCCAGCAAACCCAGCAATACTATCTGGAAACAT
>JAIOTM010000333.1 GCA_021106755.1 Candidatus Cloacimonadota bacterium
GGAGATTCGAATCAGTACAGGGAGATAATATTGAAGTGAACACCTGTTCAGGTACTAGTTTCGATACAAAGCTCTGGATTTACGGTACTGATGGTACTACTGAACTTGCTTACAATGATGACGACTGTGGTCTTCAGTCACGTGTAACAATGACCACTCCGGCGAACGGCGTCTATTACTTCGATGTAGGTCCTTTCGGTTCTAGCACTGGGCACTATGATGTAATCTTAATCGGAGCGACTTCACTTACACCACCCGGTTATCCCGAATACGCGGATACACCATCCCCGACAGGTATTAATGTGCCGGTTAACGGTTCTCTTACCTGGGATTGGGGCATGGACACAGAAACTTACGACTTGTGGTTTGGACCACAGGGAAGCATGGTGGAAGTTGTTACAGGTGGTACTGCCGGAGCGGATGGAACTCAAGGTTCCTATGTTTATACCAATCTGAACACAACTGCATGGTACGAGTGGCAGCTAATATTGCACAATAGTACTACACGCTTTACCACAACCGGAATGATATGGTCATTCATGACAGCCTGCGGTGATATTGTTGCTTATCCTTACGTACAGGATTTCGAGTTTGGTGGTCAACTTGACCCGTGTTGGGCACAAGGAACAGGCGACCAGCGTAACTGGACCATTCATACTGGTTCTACATCTTCAACTAACACAGGTCCATCAGGCGACCACACTACCGGAACAGGTTACTATGCTTACTTAGAAACGAGTTCGGGTGTTGCGGGAGACCAAGCCCATCTTCTTTCTCCTATATTCGATTTAAGTGCTCTCTCCGCACCTACATTAGAGTTTTATTATCACATGTACGGTGCAACAATGGGAACACTTGCTGTAGATGTTTACAATATCGGCACAAGTATCTGGACAGATAATGTCTGGACGCTTTCCGGTGATCAGGGAAATCAATGGAGTCTTGCTTCCGTTGGGGTTGCCGCTTATGGAAATTCTATCCAGCTTCGCTTCCGTGCGGTACGTGGTGCAAGCTTTACAGGTGACGCGTCAATAGACGACATCTATCTCTATGATAACACTGCACCTCCAGGATGTTCTGCGGCTACATATCCTGCGGATAATGGTGTAGATATTACCGAATATGGTACTGCAACCTGGACATCTGCTGCTGGTGGTGCTTCCGGTTACACGATTTATATGGGTTCTGATGGCGGTGGAGTTACAGACCCAACAGATGTACTCAACGGCATTGATGCCGGAGCTTTAACATCTTATGACTACACAGGATTAGCGTACAATTCAATATACTACTGGAAGGTTGTACCTTACAATGCTAACGGTGACGCCACCGGATGCCCAATCTGGACATTTACAACCCGTATTGATCCAACTATAGATACATTCCCGTTTTTAGAGAACTTCGACCATGCAGGTGCTTTCCCACAATGGTGGATAAACGAGACGGGAGATGATTTCAACTGGTCAATTAGCACAGGCACAACTCCAACCGGAAATACAGGACCTACTGCTGACCATACTGATGGAAATGGCTACTATGCTTTTATCGAAAGTAATGGACCCTTGGCAGGACAGGAAGCATACTTGCAATCACCTGTTATAGATTTGAGCAGTTTAACTTCACCAGCTTTGGAATTCTGGTATCACATGTATGGATCAACCATTGGAACTTTACAAGTTGACTACCTTGATGTAACTACTATGGTATGGACAGACAATTTCTGGAGTATAGTCGGTGCTCAGGGTAACCAGTGGAATCTGGCTTCCGTCGGAATGAGCGGTTTGCCTAACAATGTTGTTCTCAGATTCCGGGCAATTGTCGGTGCCCCAACCTACAGTGATATCGCAATTGATGATTTTTACCTGTTTGATAACCAGTCAGCACCGGGTTGCTCAAACTTAATCAGTCCATCTGATGGGAACATCTATGTTATGGACTATGGCATGTTAGACTGGGCAAACGCTCCGGGTGCTGCAACTGGCTATCGACTCTATTTCGGTACCGATGGTGGTGGTACTACCGATCCAACTGATGTTGTAAACGGTACGGATTTAGGAATCGTAACGAATTACACGTTTACAGGTTTGAACTGGAACACAACCTATTACTGGAAAGTAGTTCCATATAACACTAACGGCGATGCAACAGGTTGCCCTATCTGGTCATTTACCGTAGTGGACGATCCAACTATAGACAGCTTTCCGCACCTTGTTGACTTTGAATCCGGGCAGATTCCCAACGGCTGGACCGAAGTAATGGACGCTACTAACACACACTGGGTGTATCAGGCTGGCGGTTACACCGCACATCCCGCCAGTGCTCACGGTGGTTCTTTTAACGCGATGTTGTATTATAGTGGTAGTTCACCGCATATTACCACCTTAGTTTCTCCAGTGATTAATCTTAATAACATAACTGCACCGGAAGTTCGTTTCTGGCATACGCAGGCATTATGGGCGGGAGACCAGGATGAACTAAGGGTACTTTACAGAAATTCGAATACTGCGACCTGGACTGAACTGGCAAATTACACTGGTAGTATTACCGCCTGGCAGGAAGAAGTAATTGCGCTTCCCAATCCAACATCGACCTACTACTTAGCCTTTGAAGGCAATGCTATGTACGGTTATGGCGTCTGTCTGGATGATATCGAATTTACCGGTATCGCCAATGTGGATATCGATCTGGCGGCAAATAGCATAACAGGTCCAGCTACAGCAAGAGTTGGGATTCCTTCTACTTACACTATCGAAGTTCTCAATCGTGGTATAAACCAGGAAAGTAACTATACAGTAAAACTGATGCAGGAAGGCGATATAGAACTTGCTTCTGTTCCCGGCACACCGCTTGATGTTGACGCAACCACTACTTTCGATCTGATTTGGACACCAACAGTGGACGGACCGACCTTTGTCTGGGGTTACGTTGATTTTCCAACAGATATGTACAACGGCAACAACACAACGGGACAACACACTGTCTTAGTTGAACCTTCTCAAACCGGAATATTCGGTAATGTTACCGACGGAACTGCTCCACTTGATGGAGTACAGGTATTGATTGAAGAACTTGTTCTTGTTGAGTACACGGACGTTACCGGGCAGTACGTTTTCCTCGGAATTAATCCGGGAACATACACTGTCACTGCCTCGCTGGCTAACTACAACACGGTTTCTCAACCAAACGTTGTGGTTGTGTTAGACCTGCTGACGCAAGTTGACTTTGTTCTTGGACAAGGGGCAATGCTTTCTGGAACTGTTTCCGATAACGCCGGTGCTCCAGTTGATGCCGCAACAGTATCTATTGATGGTACGACGGAAACCACTGTTACTAACGCTCAGGGTTATTATCAGTTAGTTCAGCTTACGCCGGACACTTACTCGGTAACAGCAGAGAAAATCGGTTATGAAACTCAGACTATCGATAACGTGGTGCTTGTACAGGATCAGACAACTACGCTTGATTTCACTATTATCGAGTTTGCTCAGGTAACGGTCGATGTAACAGTGGACTACGGCACTGCCGATGGCGCGATAGTAACGTTTACCAATGAAGTTGGCACAAATGTTTACAGTGGAACAATCGCAAGCGGAACAATTTTGCTTGATGACATTCTTCCAGGCACTTATACACTGGATGTAACAAAACCTATGTACACACCTCATCAGGAAACCGGAATAGCCATAACCAGCGGTGTAATGACTCCTTTCTCTGTAATGCTTAACGAAGAACACCTGCCACCTGTAAATCTTGCAATGAGCGAAGCATTTATGTTTACCTGGGATGCTCCGGGACGTATGTTTCAGACTCAGGCTCAGGCAGACCCGGCTACTCAGGCAGGTGTTAACGACAAAGAGACAGAACAGCAGGAAACAACCCGTGACCTGTTGAGCTATTATGTCTTCCTTGATGGTGTTTTCGAAGCTCAAACGATTGAGGTAGAGTACCAATTCGCTGTAACAGATTTTGTACATAACCAACCATGTACACTATCCGTAAAAGCCGCTTATGATGGTGGCGACTCCGATCTGGTCTATCTTGAATGGACTTACATTGATCCACAAGGAAATAACAACTCAGATGTCAGTCCTTTAGTTACCGCTCTTGGTAGTAACATTCCCAATCCTTTCAACCCCGAAACTGCCATTCATTACACGATGAATCAGTCAGGGCATGTGGTAATCGAGATTTATAACGCGAAGGGACAGCGGGTTAATACGCTTGTCAACGCGGTTATGGATGCTGGTAATCACAGTGTTGTCTGGAACGGTAAAGATGCCAATGGCAAAAGCGTTAAAAGCGGCGTTTTCTTCTACCGGATGAAGACTGGTCGTTATACTAGTACCAAGAAAATGATACTACTTAAATAGCAATGAAGAAAGAGGATAGCATCCTCTTTCAAGATGATATAAAAAGGCGTCTTCAGATGAAGACGCCTTTTTTCATTAGTTATATATTACTTTCCAGCCATCATCAAATCGATGTCGTTTTGGGGATTAGTTGTTGGTTGAATATTGAAGTTATTAATCAAAACCTGAACCACATTAGGTGATAAGAACGCTGGAACTGTCGGACCAAGATGAATATTCTGCACTCCGAGATGGAGAAGCGCGAGTAGAACAGTCACCGCTTTCTGCTCATACCAGGCTATGTCGAATGACAATGGCAAATCATTTATGCTATCCAGTTCAAAAGCGTCTTTCAGAGCCATGGCAATTTTTACTAGTGAATAGCTGTCGTTACACTGTCCGGCGTCCAGTACTCGTGGAATACCACCGATGTCGCCGAGATCAAGTTTGTTGTAGCGATACTTGGCACAACCAGCGGTAAGGATGATAGTGCCTTCTGGAAGTTGCTCCGCTACTTCAGTGAAGTAGGAGCGTGTTTTGTGCCTGCCGTCGCAGCCTGCCATAACAACAAAGCGTTTAATTGCACCGCTTTTGACAGCTTCGACTATTTTATCGGCTAGCTGAATAACCTGATTATGGGCAAAACCACCAATAATTTTTCCAGTTTCAATTTCTGTTGGTGGGGGACAGGTTTTTGCTAGTTCGATAAGCGCGGAGAAGTCCTTGCTATGTCCGTCCGTGCGGTCTGGAATATGTTGCACATTGGGGTAGCCAACAGAACCTGTGGTGAAGATACGGTCTTTATATGTGTCCTGAACTGGAGTAATGCAGTTGGTTGTGAGGATGATAGGTCCGTTGAAGCTGGCAAACTCTGTATTCTGTTTCCACCACGCGTTTCCGTAGTTTCCCGCGAAATGAGCATATTTCTTGAAAGCGGGATAATAATGGGCGGGAAGCATTTCGCCATGCGTATATACATCAACGCCAGTACCTTCTGTTTGAATAAGAAGTTCTTCGATGTCTTTGAGATCGTGACCGGAAATCAGAATCGCAGGATTATTGCGTACTCCGATGTTTACTTCTGTGATTACCGGATGTCCGTAAGTTTCTGTGTTGGCACGGTCTAACAAATCCATTACCGCTACTGAGAATTTTCCAGTTTCAAGAACAGCTCCAACCCATTTGTCTAACGGGTGGTCTTCAACCAGAGTCGCGAGCATATCAATCATGAAACGATATATTGCAATGTCTTCGAATCCCAGCATTTCAGCATGGTCTCCGTAGGCGCATATACCTTTCATGCCATAGGTGATTGTTTCTTTAAGGGAACGGATGTCTTCGTCAGATTCGT
Organism: Candidatus Cloacimonadota bacterium; assembly: GCA_021106755.1. Classification (GTDB taxonomy): domain Bacteria; phylum Cloacimonadota; class Cloacimonadia; order Cloacimonadales; family JAIOQZ01; genus JAIOTM01. The sequence goes on from JAIOTM010000333.1 coordinate 5,701, forward strand.
TCAGAATGCTTACTTTAGTAGCTTTTTCCCGCATGGCGGCTTCGCTGGTAACCTGAAAGGTGGCACAATCCGGTAAGTTGTCTTCGAGGGTTCCCAGGCTGTCCCGCATTTTAAGAACACTTGCAATTTGCGGAAGGAAGCGTTTGTCATCGAAGTTAGCGTTGGTGATGGTCATAAACATTGAAACAGAAATCAATCTGCCAACTTTCAGAATCGTTTCTTCATCTTTAACGTTACGGGCACGAATTGCCAGCCCTTTTAATGAGTAGATGAGAAGGTCTTGCAAATCAGCGGTGTGGTCTTCTTTGCCACAGACGCCTTTTTTGAAGCGGCAACCTTGGTTTCCCGCGTTTTCCTGACATTGGTAACAATACATTAGATTCTCCTTTGTTCTATTATCTGTCCTTCAATTGAAAGTGTTATTACATTGATATTTATCTGAGCTGTTGTTTGCGACATAGCTTTTTGAACTATCATTTCGAGTCCTCCACAACATGGAACCTGCATTCTGAGTATATAGATGGATTTAATCTGATGGCTTCGGAATATTTCCGCTAATTTTGAGATGTATCTGTCTATTCCCTGGTCTAACATAGGGCATAGAGTTATTACAGTTTTACCCCTGATGTAGCGGGAATGGAAATCTGGAACTGTGTATGGTGCGCAATCAGCAGAAATGAGCAGTTCCGCGTTATCGAAAACAGGAGAGCCGGGGTTAAGCAGATGCAACTGAACCGGCCACTGGCGTAGTTCGGACTGCATTACCGGGATTGGTTCGTGTTGTTCCGATTTGGGGGAAATAGCTTGTGTCGTGGAACAACTACAGGCTGTCTTCAGTTCCGGCACCGGAATATTATTTTCATTCAGATAATCCAACGCCTGTTTCAGAAGTTCCTTCTCTCCATGATGAAGGAGATGTTCCAGGTGGGCTTTGATTGTATTGGCTCCTTTAGCTACGATGTTTACCATAACTCGTTTTTCATCATAAGGTTCAGCTTCACGTTCTTCAACGGTTATTGCTCCCTTGGGACACGTTCCGAGACAAGCTCCCAAGCCATCACAAAAAAGATCGCTTACTAATCTGGCTTTGCCATCGATTATTTGAAGAGTGCCTTCCGGACAGTCGGGAACACAAAGTCCACAACCATCACACTTGCTTTCATCAATTCGTATAATGTTTCTTTTCATATCATTTCCATATTATAGTATGTAAAATCAAGCCTGTATTATTACGCGGATAGATTTCCAGAGTTTCTTACCTTCTACAGTCAGGTCAATGTGCTCTGGGTGGTTGCTCCACTGTTTCACCAATAAACGCATAGAACCAAAAATAATCAGAAAAATTTGCTTCGGTTCAATTTCATGCCTGATTTTTCCTGCCTGCTGCCCTTGAGAAACAATTTCAATAACAAGGTCTCTGTGTCCTTTTATGATTCTGCTTCGAACTTCAAGCAATTTTGGATTCGCAGTGAACAGGTCATCCGCCATCATTACGCTGGCAAGATCAGGATTTTCGTTAAACACACGGTATCTGTTTTCTAAAAATGCTTTTATCTTTTCCAAAGGTGACAGATCAATATTTTGAAGATGCTTTAATAACTCATTAGAGACAGTTTCAAAATGGTGAAGCATAGTCAGAAGTATCTCTTCCTTACTCTTGAAATGACGATATATCGCTGGTTCTGAGATATTGATAGCCTCTGAAAGATTTTTAATTGTGCAGGACTTTAAGCCCTTGTTAGCAATGATTTTTATTGCTGTATCAATTATCTGTTGCTGTCTTTCTGTCAGTGTCATTTTCACTCCGTAGTTAATATTCACTAACAAGATAATCAGAGCACCCTATTTTGTCAAATGTTTTTCAGACATCCTTTGAACCCATTTAATGTAGTAGGATTTGAAAAAGGTGGTGAAGATGTATAGCGAGAAGGATTTAAAAATTTCATCGCATATTTGAAAATATTCAGGGTTAAATTTTTATGTTCTTCTGGCAAACAGGTTTGCCTCATTTTTTGAATCTTTACTGCATTATTTGGGTTGAAGGCAACCAACTCAAAAATTACTGTTGCTTTATCTTTACCTTTAACCCTTATAGTATCCAGTTCGCGGCAGATAAACTCTCCATCAAGTTCCGAATAAGTTGATTCACTGATAATAATCGAAGTGCGATAGATTTTGTTTACACTTTCAAGTCTCGCGGCAAGATTAACATCATCTCCAATGGCGGTGTAGTCCATTCGTTTTTCTGAGCCAATATTCCCCGCGACAATCCTGCCTGTGTTTATTCCAATTCGCGTATGGGTATGAAAGAAATCAGCATAATTACTATTATCGATTCTGTTAATAGACTGGCTATAATTTCGATGCGTCAAAGCTGATAAACAGGCACTACGCGCGTGATTCCTGCGTTTTATAGGTACCCCGAACAACGCCATAATGCCATCACCGGTGTATTTGTCGAGAAGTCCGTGGTTTTTCATAACAATATCGACAAGAGTATCGAAATACTCGTTAAGATAACTAACTAATTCCTGCGGAGATTGCGTTTCCGAGAAGTTAGTAAAATTAGCAATATCGGTGAAGAGAATCGTTGCTTCTACTTCTTCCCCACCCATCTCAATTCGATCAGGGTCACGAATTAGTTCCTGAATCACTTCTGCGCTTAAATAGCGACTGAATACAGCCCGGATTTGTTGCTTTGCTCTTCCTTCGAGAATATAGTACAACATTGCGGAGAAGATGTAAGAGATGATAAAAGTATTGAGAATTGAAACTACCGGTACAAGCAATTTCCAGTATTGCCAGGCAACAACAGTGCCCAGAATAATAAGTACCAGCATAATCAGCAACGGGAAAAACACTTTCTGTTGCATTCGGGCGAAACTCACAATAACAATAAAAGCGGTAACTATTAAAATCAGTAAATGGCAGAAAAAAGGCATTTCAATAATGAAATCATTTTGCAGAAAATTACTGAGAGTCGTTGCCCATATCTCCATGCCCGGATAAATCCTGTCAGTAGGAATTGATTTCAGGTCAAGAAGACCACCAGCAGTTGTGCCGATAATGATATACTTATCGCGAAGTTTTTCAAGAGGAATCATTAACTCGGTTTGGTTTTGCGGGTTTTGGCGGTTCATCATGTTCTGAAGTGCTGATTTAAGAATAGCACCCATCGAGAAGTACTGTTTATCGAATGCCCCGTCAACCCCACCTTTTCCATACCAGAATATTCTGTAATCACCATGCTTATCGACAGGTATTTCCTTCACTTCATCCGTGAGTAACAAAGGGGCTAACGACATTTGCGGCAGTACTAAATTCTTAAGCTGATAGAAAAGTGGAATCCTGCGAATAATACCATCAGTGTCGGGTTCAATATTAATAATTCCCAAGCCCCGCGCAGCCTCCCGTAATCTTTTTATTGGTGAAAGAATTCCGGGATAATCCTTCTCTGGCAGAGCCGAATATTCCTCAATACTGAATCGGTGAATATCTTCAGGAATATCCGTCACATCCCCAAACAACTGGGTGCCGAGAATCACATCGCCTTTTTTGGTTATCGCTTCCGCGAATATGCTGTCAGTGTTCTCCGCGTAGGTTTCCGCCCTGTCAATATCCGAGTGGGTGAATTGCAAATCAAATAGTACATTCTTAGTTCCGGCATCGGCGAAATACTCTAATACAGGCTTCCAGATATCGCGGGGAAATGGCCACCCAATCCCGTTTTTCTGAGTGTAATCAAGAGTATAATCATCTAGCGCGATTAAGATTATTGCGCTGTCGGGCACCTCGCTCACGGTAAGGTAGTGCATGTCTTCTACTTTGTGTTCAAGCACCTGTATAGCTGGAATCTGATAAATACCCAATGATACAGCCACAAAGATAACAGCAATTATTACTGCTATGTACCATTTCTTTTGATTCGCGGGATTAAATATTCGCTGTAAGATTATTGACTCCTTCCCTGTGAGGATGATTACTTATATTTTCATTATCTGACACCCTCGTGGATGTGGCAAGAAAAATCGGATTTTGGTATTTATCCTTGAGTTGGAGACATAAACCTGAATTGCCTTGCTGATTTTTCGGCAAGAGCTATAAAAGCTGCTATTTCCTGCTTTTTTCAAAGAAAACTGGACAAGAATAAAGATAACTGTATCTTATTGTCTGAATGGTCAGTCATAATGTTTATATGTGGATTCGGGAGGATTGAGAATGATCCACCACACGAATTGGGAGTATTTTTTCTCCATGTTCGCATTAATTTCAGCTTTTATATGTCTGTTACTTGGATTAGTTCTGTTCTTCTTCTTCAAAGCTGAAGTAAATGCCGACAACCAAATCATTTTCTCTAACGAACAAGCCAAGCTCACAATAAAAAAGCAACAGATGTCGCATTGTTTTCGCGAGGTTATCAGCGATTTGAAAGTAATAGCCAATTTCAATGAAATAATAAATGTAGCGAACAGAACAAAACATGATCTTGAAGGTCTGACACATGATTTCTATCAATTCTCTCTACAAAAGGGTTTGTTCGATCAGATAAGGTACATAGATAAAATCGGCATGGAAATCATTCGGATAAATTACATCAATGGAAAGGCAGTAATAGTTCCGAAAGACGAGCTTCTGAATAAATCGGAGCGATACTATTTTGGGGATATGATTGCACTTGAACATAACGATTTGTACATTTCACCGCTTGACTTGAAGGTTTTAGATGGCAGAATTATACAACCCCTGAAACCGATGATTCGCTTTGGGCTTCCAATTGTAAGCAAAACAGGAAAGAAACAAGGAATCATCCTTTTGAATTATCTCGCCGGAATAATGATAAGCAATCTGAATGAAGAAGCGACAAAAGGACTGGGACACTTTGATTTGCTAAATTCAGAAGGCTATTGGCTGAAAGGTCCTGAACCAGAAATGGAATGGGGATTTATGTATGAAGACAGGCAGGATTTGACTTATAGGAACAAATTCCCTTCTGAATGGGAAAAGATAATTGAGTCCGATTCCGGTCAGTTTCTTTCTGCAAGCGGACTTTATACATACGAGACTTTTTACCCTCTGATAGAAGGTCAGCATTCCAGCACCAATTCAGAAGAAACATTTACCTGTAGCACAAACAGTATCGAAGGAAAGGAGTTTTTTTTCAAAATTATTTCCCACGTTCCTACATCAATCCTGAAGAAAAAAAACCGACAGATATTCAATGAATATCTTCGTCTATACCTGATACTTCTCGGATTCGTGCTAATCGCGACAAGTTCTATTGCCTATTTTCTGGAAAACAAAAGGCATGCTGATGAAGAGCGAAAAAAACTTATTGAGAAACTACAACAAGCACTGAAAGAAGTTGAGCAATTGCAAGGCATTATCCCAATTTGCTCTTATTGTAAAAAGATTCGTGATGACAGGGGTGTGTGGAATCAGTTAGAGGTGTATATTCGCAACCATTCCGAAGCTGAGTTCAGTCACGGAATATGCCCTGAGTGCTATGAAAAAATGATGAAAGAGATGGACGAAGATTTCACTCGACCTTCGAACTAACTATACCCGCGCAAGTTAGTCGTTGTTATTGATTGAAGAAGCTCTATCAAGGCAACATCCAGGTTATTTCTCTTATGTAGTAGCAAGAACAAATGGGTTTCAACGCAGATACGGGTAACTCCAATATTCTAAGTAACAATCCAGCTTATTTCGGGTTAATCTTTATGTAAGCGTGTATAGAAAAGATTGACAAAATTCGAGGGGGTTTCAGCTTGAATAAAGGAAACCTTCAAAGGAGTCACGATGAAACGAATCGCGGTATTAATAATTTTAAGCTTGCTGACCTTTTTTCTGCTTGCTCAGGATAGTTTTGATGATTATCTGAAGCAACAGAATCAGGTTTTTAATCAATATGCTGAAGAACAGAAAAAAGCTGAAGCAAATTTCTATAAACAACAGGATTCACTCTTTATCCAGTATAAAGAAGAGATAAAGAAATTGTGGGGTGAGTTCCGGGAATCTTCACCGAAAGAATGGGTCAGCTATAACTCCGACTTCACCGGACGTAGTCAGGTTGACTTTGAAAAAGGACAAGTCAAGGTGAATGCTATCGCCGCGAAGGACGCGGAAGGCGAGAAGCAAGCTAAAGAGGCTCTCGCGGAACAACTCAAATCCATCCTCAAAGAAAAAGACGAAACTACAGGTAAAGCAATTCTCGAAAATCAGGTACAGGCACCGAGTAGCGATAAACCAATTACTGATGCTGATCTGGATAAAGTAGTAGAACAAATCGTTAATAAAGCTGAAAAAGTAGAAGTAAAAGGAAGCGATGGCGAACGCCGCTGGGAATACCGCATCTCTTTGGAACTAATGCCGGACAACATACGTAAACGTGTGGATATCTATAAGCCAATGATTCTGAAATTCTGCAAGCAATATGTAGTTGACCCAAAAGTTGTACTGGCAATTATCCATACAGAGTCGTTTTTTAATCCAAAAGCCTATAACCGCACCGGAAACGCTTACGGCATGATGCAGATTGTTCCTAAATACGCGGGCAGAACAATGAACAAAAAACTATACGGTAAGAACAGCCTTCCTTCTTCAGGCACGTTATTTAATCCCCGCTATAATCTGGAAATGGGCATTGCGTTCATCGCTCATCTCGGCAACACTCACTGGAAACGCGTTACTAATAAAACCAATCAGTATTATGCTATTATCTGCAACTTCAATGGTGGACAGGGTAGTGTTTACAAAGCGTTCACCGGCAAGTTAAAGAAAATTCCGCAGGAAGATTGGGATAAGATGTTTGATGATTTGAACAATCTGTCAAACGAGGAAGTTTACGAAATCCTCCACAAAAAAGCTGCCTGGGCGGAAACACGTCATTACATTAAGAAGGTCAGAGATCGGATTGACAAATACTACAAAGATATTTACTGATTTGAGATAAATCATCAGGCGGCGTTGTGAAATACCACAACGCCGTTTTTTTATACTTTTCACTATCTGTAATAACGGGTACCCACAAAGAGCAACTAACGTCCCCTTTACAGTATGTCTATTACAACAAGCTTAGTTATTCACATCGGATATTTCAGTATTATACAAAGTTCTCTAAAAAATAAAGTTGCCAATCGGAACAATTCTTGCAAAACTGTATTATTGAATTCTGTTGCAGGAGATATCAATGAAATTTATCATTCTGATTGCCATCATTTTTAGTGGCACATTACTTTGTGCTGAACTAGCCAATCTTAATCCTGACCCAAACGGTGATCCCTGGTATGTGGGTAAATTACGCGAGCTTACCGAAGAAGACAACAAATGGCTGGCTTCACTGCCAGAATTAACTGCTCAACCGCTACTTAGGGATCGTCCGATACCAGATTCGTTAGACAATTCCCAGGAGGAGTATTTTCGACCAATTTTCTCTCAGACAAACGGAAGTTGCGGACAGGCATCTGGAATAGGTTACACTTTTACATACGAAATAGACCGCGTAAGGCAGGTCTCCGCGGCAGATTCGATTAACCAGTATCCCACCCATTTCACTTACAATTTTCTCAATCGGGGTAGTGGAGACAACGGCTCGTGGTATTTCGATGGATGGCAAATCATCAAAGCGGCGGGATGCCCTGATGTTCTCAGCTATGGCGGAAGCCTTGCCGAAGGTGGACCTTCCCGCTGGATGGACGGCTATGACTCGTACTTCGACGCTATGTCTAACCGGGTAACAGACATTCACCAGATAGATGTGGGCACACCTGCCGGATTGATAGCATTCAAGCAATGGTTTTACGACAGACAGGGAGAAGGAACCCCCGGTGGATTGGCTTGCTTTGGAACGGGTGTTACCGGATACGATAGCGATACGCTGGCTACTGGAACCCCGCAAGCAGGTAAACATGTTGTGTATCGTTGGGCTGATGATATGAATCACGCCATGACCTTTGTTGGCTGGAACGATTCTATTCGCTATGATGTAAACGGAGACAGTTTATTCACAAACGATATTGATATTACAGGCGATGGTATTGTGGACATGCAGGACTGGGAAATTGGGGCGGTGATTGTAGCTAATAGCTGGGGAGATAACTGGAAAAATGACGGCTTCATTTACATGCTCTATCGACTTCTGGCACTTCCGGGTGGTCAGGGCGGTATCTTTCGCAATAAAGTACATACTCTTTCAACCCGTGTTACATACATGCCGCAACTGACCATTAAAGCCTCAATAACGCACGATTCCCGCCAGCAATTGAGAATCACGGCAGGTGTCGCGGCAGATACAAGCGCGACAGTGCCGGAGATGGAACTCAGTCTGCCACTTTTCAACTTTCAGGGCGGCGATTTCTATATGCAGGGGGGCGATACCGATAACGACAGAACTATTGAAATCGGGTTGGATATTACACCACTACTGAGTGGTGTACCAAGTGGACAACCAGTCAGATTCTTCCTGTTAGTCACCGAAGCTGACCCGGATACAACAGGGACTGGCACAATCAACTCATGGTCTGTTATTGATTACACTGACCCAACTCCATTAGAAACTTACTGTCTGAATCAGAATCTTCCAATTCAGAACAACACCTTAACCATGAGCAGTATTGTTACCCCGGTCTCCTTTGATGAAATTACTATAAGCACCCAAACTTTACCTGCCGCGACAATTGACGAGCCATATCAGCATCAACTTGAGGTAACTGGCGGACTTGCACCATACAACTGGACTCTCAGGCGACCTTATACCGAAACTCTTCTCAGTGCATCCCTACCCAACCTGAACGGAATACAGCTAATCCCGGATAACAACGATGACGGCATTGCCGGATTCGCACTTGGTTTTGATTTCCCATTCTATGGAGAGACGTTCGACAGCATTTCGGTCTCAACCGATGGCTCCATTCTCTTTGGCTCCGGCTTTTTTAATGTTCGTAACGATGAAAACCTGAAAGCCGCCAAAGCGGTTACACCTTACGGAACAGATTTACAGCTTTTCCCGGAAGATGGAGATGGTATATGGGCATTCTCTGATTCAACTCATGCAGTAATTTATTGGATAACATCACAATATAACAATGAGGACTTCGACGCGGAATTTGTCGTTGAATTATTAAGTAACGGCGAAATTGAAATATTTTACGGGGATAATATTACACCTGCCGCAAACTGGACTGCTGGTATCTCAGTTGGTGATGGCATGAACTACATGATTTCTCAACTCAGTGGTACTATGATAATCCCACCTCAGACAGGGCTGAATTACCTTCCTGAGCCGTTTCCGCCAGGCATCTATCTCTCACCGGAAGGTATTCTCAACGGAAGTTGCATCGAAACCGGAAGCTGGCAGTTAACTATCCGCGTTACCGACTTCAACCGCATTTACGATAGCGAGATACTGAGTTTCACAACTAATCTGTCTGGTATAGAAAACACACCACCCCTGATTTCCGGATTGTCGATATTCCCTAATCCGTTTAACCCCGAAACTTCCATTAATTTCAATCTGACAAATCAGACAAATGTCTCTTTATCTATCTACAATATTCGCGGACAACGGGTTATCTGCCTGCTAAACAACGTATTACTGAACACTGGAATGCACCGCGTTCTCTGGAATGGAACAAACACAGCTAAACGAACCGTTTCCAGCGGTTTGTATATGTACAAATTGACTGCTGGCGGAAAGGTGAATTCCGGGAAAATGGTATTGTTGAAATAGTGAGATGAATTAATACCAAACCGCTATCAATTCTACGAATATAAGAACCCTTTGTCCTGCGGACATCTCCCTTGTAAAGGGAGACTTAGCCTTCCTTTACAAGGAAGGTGACTTGTACTCAAGTCGGAAGGTTATCTTAATGATATACACCCGATTGATAGCGGTTTGGTATAAGAATAAAAGCTACTGGCGAAGCTATATCTATCTGTAACCAGTCGGGTCTTTAGAGTAGAGTTTCTTAGAAAATTACCATCAATTTATCAGTTTGAAACAATAAAATCAGAACATGAAAAAAGGAAGGTCGTCATTCATTAGAAAATTTTTCGGGGGAATGACAGGCTTACTCCAAATAGCGTTGGCACGCTTTTTGAGAAAGATACTTCATATTCAATAATACTAGGCCATCAACTGTATTAGAAAAATCTTCATCAATATTGAAATCCAGTATGTGTATCCCACCGTGGTCACACAAACGCACATACTGTTTGAACAGAATTGGAATGGCGTAACCAAGATTTTTCAGCGAAGACCGTAAATGCCGATAATCCTCATCACGAGAATCTTCATTGAGGATTACATTAACTTCATCTTCCTGTTTCCGGGTAATTACATAAGGTTTTTTACCTTCCGCAAGCGTTTCCGGGTAGCTGTACCATTTCCTGTAGAACTGGATAATCAGATTTTTCGCGTCTGTGGAATAGTTGTCGCTAATACTGACAGCCCCAAACATATATTTTATTTCAGGATGACGCTTTAAGAACAAACCGATTCCCCGCCAGAGATAGTCTAAAGCGTTTCCTTTCCAGTATCGATACTGGATGAAACTTCTTCCAAGTTCAATGCTGTCTGGTAATAGCTTACGGAATGCCGGAGAGAAGTCGAAAAGTTCTTCCGTGTACAGAGAGTACTTGTTTGCCAGAATCTCACTACAATACCCGATGCGGTAAGCCCCCACTATCTCAAGGTCGTCTTCGTCCCAGAGAACTATATGCTTGTAATACTTATCAAATTCATCGGTATCAAGTTGGTGTCCGGTACCCTCTCCCACTTTACGGAAAGTCAACTCCCGCAACCGTCCAATCTCCCGAATCGTATTCTTTGCCTGAGCATAATTGACAAGATATATCCTTTTCCCGTCATTAGTTTCACCGAGTAGTTCCGCCCTGCTTAATTCTGCTTTCAACTGCTTCTTACTTGTTGGATGAACAATGTTTTTCTCAGTTTTGAAAAGTGAAGTACGGTTTCGGCTCAGGCGATAAACATGTTTTTTTAGTAACTTTGTCAGTTCATCTATACCTAAGCATGATGATTTCAGCACATGAACAGGTATCGGGTCACCAATCTTTATCTGAATGTTCTTATTTCGCTTATGGAACATTTCCCGAGGAAGTAGCAGAGTGGACATATTCTTGAAAAAAAACGAAATCCAGTAAAAGAGCCGGGAATTCTTCCCCTTAATAAAAACTGGCAGAATAGGGACATTGTATTTGAGCGCGAGTTGAACTGCTCCTTTTTTCCAGCAACCATCCTTAACACCTTTCGGAGATAAGCGGGAAACTTCCGCGGCGGGAAAAAAAATTATCACTTCTTCGTTTTGAAGCGCGTTCCGCATCCGAACAAACGATTCTTTGTTGAGCGTTTCGGCAAACACATCGAAGGGTATCAAAAACTCGCTGATATTGGCTACTTTCATCAACACATCGTTCACAACGACTTTCACGTCTTGCCGAACTCTGTGGATTGATTTAATCAGGGCCAGCCCGTCCAACGCTCCGAGTGGGTGGTTAGCTACAATAATCAGGCGACCTTCAGAGGGGATTCGCTGGTAATCTTTATCACTTAACAAGTAAGAAAAATTTAAATAATCGAAAAAGCTCTCAATAAAATCCATTCCCTGCTTGTTTTGATTGTTAGAAAGAAATTTGTTAACGTGTTTGAGTAATAATAGCTTAAAAATACACCAGAATAAAAAATTACTAATCCATCTGGGCAATTTTCCGCTTAAAGTAGGTATTTTCGTTTCTATTATTGAACGAAGTTCGGATTCCACTATCATAGAGAGTAATTACGGATTAATGATTGAGTGTCTGAA
>JAIOTM010000188.1 GCA_021106755.1 Candidatus Cloacimonadota bacterium
CACAAGCCCAGAAAAACTAGTTTTGCCACCTCCCTGCGCTGATCCGTTTCACCACCCCCCCACCCAAACAGATATCGCCAAATAGGTTGAATATGCTGCAACCCGGATAAGTGCACTGTTCACGTGTACGGCTCAATGCGAGACGCTGGCGAAAACGGCTTTGGGTCGGACTTCGATCCAGGTACCCCAGCGCTTACAGCCGCTCCTTCACCTTCGCCTCATCCTCTTCGGAAAAGACTTCTTCAGGTCCCTCTTCTTCATCATCCCTGACAACCTCCTCAAGCACGAACGTAACATACTCCTCGACAGATTCAAACTCTGTCTCCTTTATGCGCCCCTCGATCTCCTCGATAAGCTGTCTGGAAATCCTTATCGCTCCGTATTCTTCGTTCATTATCAAACCTCCGATATCTCCATGATTATTCCTGCAAAGTCAGTGATTCTGGGGTTGCCAAGATCCTTAAAACCTGTGCTCCAGAATCCATGATCCGAATGGTCCCCAAAGATGCCGATCCGCTCCATACCGTGATCAGAGAGCACAATCAGCGTATCATCAATCCCGGCTACAATCTCATCCATGTCCCGGTAGATCATCCTCATCAGAGCCCTGTTCCCAAAGTTTAAGTGCCCGATCACATCAGCCGCGCTGAAGTAGCCGAGCACGAAATCGTAATCCCCTGCAAGAGCATCAGCAAACTCCTTCTTTATCCTTCTATGATGCTCGAATGCGTGGTTGTTGTAATCTTTTCGTATCTCCGCCTTCTCTTCATCACTTTCAGCCGCAAAAAACTCCTTTAGCATACGCCGCTCCAGTTCGTGCTGCTCCTTATCATAATTGAATCCGGGCAGATCCAGAATCTTCGGATTCTCAAAGCGAGCAAAGAACGTATCCTCGATATCCAGTTTAATATTCCACATCTCCCTATCACCAAACGCCAGAACCTCTTTCTCTCGGTTCTCACCCATCATAAACGAATTCCACAGAACCATCGTTCTCGGCTCTGAAAACTCTGAGATATCGGTCTTTCCATAGAATTTCTGCTTCAGGTTATCGCATCCAAACGCTTCAACCAGATCGTATTCCAGAGCATCGATAGCAAGCACTACGATCATTTCTCTTCCTCCAGTTCGGTTATTATCCCGCCTGCGCAGGTATCCTCTCTCCCGAGCACGAACCTTCCGAGTTCCTGTATCCTATTGAAGTTCTCCACGACAACCGGCGCAGCAGTCCGTATTGTAACGTCTGCAACCTCCCTGTTTCTTATCTCGCCAGTATCCTCGCCGATCAACTCGAGCGTGGAGGAGTCAATGACCGTATTGATACTTTCAATCTCACATGCAACCTCCTGTGTTGCGCACCGAAACCGAATACCTTCGCCCTTCTTGAAGAGAGTTCTATCCATCCAGAACAGATTAGCTCGTATCCTGTCTGTTACCACCGGCATATCCCCTGCATCACTGTGCACGATCACATCACCGCGGTCGATAAAAAGCTTGTCTTCAGTTGTTATACCGGTGCTTTTTCCGGCTTCCGCTTCGTGAACATCCTTCAGATATTCTTCTACAGTCTTTACCAGCGTCTCTTCGCCGGACGGGAGTATTCGGATCTTATCGCCCTCTCGCATAACGCCGCTCTCAACCCTTCCTGCCACGATGCGCTTGTCGAAGTTATACACATCCTGCACAACAAACCGGAGCGGCTCATCTCTCGCGCTCTCCCTTGTCTCGAGCGTGTCCAGAGCTTCGAGGACGGTGGGACCGTCGTACCAGCCCATTCTATTGGTTTTTCCGGCGACAAAGTCCCCTTCCTTTGCTGAGATCGGTATGATGTACGATGGTGTTATCCGGATCTCTGAAAGAAACTTCAACAGTTCTTCTTTCACTGCATCGAACCTTTGTTGATCATAGAGGACGAGATCCATCTTATTGACAACCACGATTACCTGATTTAACCCGAGCATACCCAGAATGTAGGCATGTCGCTTTGTCTGCTCCTTCACGCCCTCATCCGCGTCCACGATCAGCATGGCAGCCTCAGCCTGTGATGCGCCTGTGATCATGTTTCTGAGAAACTCAACGTGTCCCGGAGCATCGATGATCACGTAACGTCTCTTTTCAGTGGTGAAGAATATCTGTGCAGTATCGATGGTGATGCCCTGATCACGTTCCTCTTCCAGATGATCCATGACATAACCAAACTCGATATCCTTTCCAAGACTCTCGCAGATCTCTTTAATCTCCTCGATCTTGCCTTCGGGGAGCGAGCCTGTATCATAGAGCAGTCTTCCGATCAGGGTGCTCTTGCCATGATCGATGTGCCCAACGATTACGAATTTTAAATTCTCTTCATTCATATCCAAACCTCTATATGATCAGTTTAACCAGTATCAGCATACCAAGCAATGTTGTTGCCATCCCTATCACCAGTGTAAATTCCTTAACCGACATCCTCTTTACAGTATACACCGACACCGGAACTGATATTAACGAACCTGCGACCAGATACGGAGCAAGCATCCAGTCAACCTGTGTGCCAATGATAATATAGGCAAGAACGCCCACGAAACATGTAACTCCTTCTGCCAGAGCGGTTATGCCTATTGAATTTTTGGTATTTACCCCTGATAGTATCTGACCGGATACTATTAAAGGTCCATAACCTCCTCCGGATATACCTTTGTTAAATGATGCAAGGGCACCGATTCCCATGATCCTCTTCCACGAGAAGCTGTGTCTTGCCTTATGCTTTATCATTACGATGATCCCCATAGTTAGCACCAGGATCCCTATGTACAGTTTAAGATAAAACTCAGGTAAGTTCAATGCCACAACAACAGCCACGATCACCCCGATGACACTGCAAACTGCCAGTACCAGTGCTACCTTCGAGTCTTTTGATCTGGGTATATAACCCAATTTTCCCAGTCGTTTGACGATTTCATGTTCGTGGTCGTTCTTGAAGTCGAAGAAAACGTTGCCTGCTCCGTGATGGAGGGTTGCTGCGAAGATTCCTGCAACAAACTGGGCGAGCAGAATAGCAGGCACCACCTGCATTGGCGAGAATCCGATCAGCAGCAATATAGGGGTTAAAGTGGTGCCATACCCCATGCCCAGAGTGGCATCCATGTATTCGGTCAGTGCGGAGATCACCAGAACCCCAATGAACA
>JAIOTM010000106.1 GCA_021106755.1 Candidatus Cloacimonadota bacterium
AAGAAGGTGCATCTCTGGAGTCATCGAAAGAAAAGACTGGGTGGATTTTCGGGCGGAATGAAACAAAGATTTGGAATTGCTCAGGCTCTTCTCGGCAATCCTGATTTAGTTATCGTGGACGAACCTACTGCCGGACTTGATCCAAAAGAACGGCATCATTTTCATAATCTTCTCAGCGAAATCGGGGAAAACAAAATTGTAATTCTCTCTACCCATATTGTTGCACCGATATGGCTCTTATCAATCTGGGAGAAGTTATTTTAACAGCAAATCCTCTTGATACAATCAGAGAATGCGACGGCAAAATCTGGAAAAAGCTTATCGAAAAACACGAACTCGAATCTTATACAGGCGATTATGAACTTGTAATGCACCGTCTCTACGCGGGTAAATACCAAATCCATGTTTTTGCTGAAGAAAATCCGCGAAACGGATTTGAGTACGTTGAACCAAACCTCGAAGATGTCTATTTCAGACATATTCCTTACTCAAGCGCGAAATAGGAGGAATGATGTTCTGGGAAGTTTTCAAGTTTGAATTTAATTACCGCTCGAAAATGATTTCTACTTACGTCTATTTCATTCTTTTCGCGGCTCTCGGATTTCTATTTATATCCGTCGCGGGTGGTCTTTTCAGTGGCGTTAATGTTATGATTGGTGGCGGCTCCGAACAGATTTATCTTAACTCTCCTTTTTTCAACCTTATCGTCGTTACTTTATTAAGCTTATTCACACTTTTCATAACAGCGGCTTTTGTTGGTAATGCTTTAAGTCGCGATTATGAGACTAAATCTTTTGCCCTTTTTTACTCCAAACCAATCAACAAAAACTCATTCATAATCAGCAGAATTTTCAGTAATACAATATTGGTGTTTCTGATAAATCTGAGTTTATGCGTGGGACTAATTGCCGGAGCAATAAATCCTTTTCTCAGTAGAGAAATGATAGGTCCTTTCTACTGGTATTCTTATCTTCATCCATGCCTTACTCTGGTTTTACCGAATATAATTCTCTGCGGAGCCATATTTGCTTTATTGTTAGTTTTCACCAGAAGACTGCTCTATGCTTATATCGCAGGTATTGTTTTGTTTGTTGGTTATTTAATATCAATAAGCATTTTATCAAATATTGAGTTGAAATCGTTGGCATCACTTATTGATCCATTCGGAATTCATGCCGCGATATACCATATTGATAACTGGACAGTCTTTGAAAGAAATAGCCAGATAGTTCCTCTCGCGGGACTGTTTTTATACAACAGATTAATCTGGCTTGGGGTTTCAGTTGTTACATTTGCAGTAACTCTCAAAAAATTCAGGTTTTCTTATTTCCTGAAAGACAACAGGAAAAGCAAAAAGCAACTTAAAAAAATTGAAGCTGATAGAATCCGCAAAGGTGATATAGAATTAGAAAGCGACAGCTATCTCCATAAAATCCCGCTCGTTAAAAAAACGTTCAATCTAAAAACAACTATCGCTCAAATGCTGAGTTTTACAAAAGTAGAATTTGCTTCGATTATAAAAAGCCCGGCATTCTGGGTTATTACATTTCTGGGATTGTTAGAAGCAATAATAGCTACTTTTCAGTCGGGACAGATTTACGCGACAAGAATACTGCCAGTAACCTGGAGCGTTGCCGGAGCCGGCATTAACTCATTGAAGCTACTGGCAATTGTCCTGATAACAATTTACTGCGGCGAATTTATCTGGCGCGATAGATACCACCGAATTGATTCGATGATTGATTCAACTCCGGTTCGCAATTTCACCTTTATTATTCCAAAGTTTCTTGGTGTGCTTCTTATCATCGGAATACTGCATGTTATCGTTGGTTTGTTAGGTATGTTATTTCAGGCATTCTCAGGCTTCTATGATATCACATACTCTCTTTATGTAAAATACTGGATAATGGCTCTTTCCAGAATGTTTGTCTTTGTATCAGCGGCATTTTTTATACATATTATCGTAAATCAGAAATACGCGGCACATTTTGTCTTTTTAGGGCTGTACTTCTCATCTTCGCTGATAGGTTTTTTCGGTATCGACCACCGATTGCTGAAATTTAATTCGGCTCCATCTATAACATATTCCGATATGAATGGATTTGGTCACTTCTTTCCTGCATATTTCTGGTTCAGATTATATTGGGTTTTACTGGGAATCATTATGTTGTTCGCCTCGTATTTCTTATTTGTAAGGGGAAAAGAGACTGTTCTCAAAACAAGAATCATGCTTGTTAGAAAGAGAACAAATTCGTTTTACCTTGCAGCTTCAATATTCAGTCTGGTAGCTTTCGTTTCGGTAGGTGGCTTTCTCTGGTACAACACAAATGTCCTCAACGAATGGTCAACTTCGAGGGAGCAGGTCAGAAAGCAGGTGGAGTATGAGAAAACCTTTAAGCAGTACGAAAACCTTCCAATGCCTAAGATCACAGATGTCAATATAGTTGTGGACATTTACCCGAATCGTGGAGAAGGCGATTTCGCGGGAACTCTCATTCTCAAGAATAAGAACGATGTTCCAATCAGCGAAATTCATATAGAGTACAACGACCGCCTTACTTATACCGAAATCGCGTTTTCCAGACCAAATAAGAAAACGATGGATGATGAAGTTTACGCGTATCAGATTTACGAGTTGGCAGAACCTCTCGCTCCGGGAGACGACATTTCTATGACTTTTGCCTGTGAGTATCGAAAAAAAGGAATCTTTGCCGGAACTTCGATTGTTCCGAATGGTTCGTTTATTAACAATATGTTCTTTACTCCAAGTCTCGGTTACTCAGGTCGAGGTGAACTCTCCAGTGTTAAAATGCGTAAAAAGCATGGATTGCCGCCCCAAAAGAGATTTCCGAAACTTGAAAATATGGAAGAACGAAATAACAATTTCGTCACAAATGACGCGGATTGGGTAAACTTTGAAGCTGTAGTCAGTACTTCTGAAAATCAGATTGCAATTACTCCCGGTTACTTTCAGAATACCAGAATTGAAAACGGAAGAGCTTATTTTCATTACAAAATGAATCACCCGATTATAAATTTCTTCGCGTTTGTTTCCGGAAAATACGATGTAGCAACAGAAACCTGGACAGGAAAAGACGGGCATGTCGTCAATCTGGAAATTTACCATCATCATAAACACAAATATAACGTTGACAGGATGTTAAAAGGGCTACAAAAAGGGCTGACATATTTCACTGAAAATTTCTCGAACTATCCTGATTCACAGGTTAGAATTATTGAGTTTCCGCGATATTCAGCATTTGCTCAATCATTTCCGAATACCATTCCATTCTCGGAAGCGATTGGTTTTCTTGCCGATGTGGACGATGATGAAAACGATATTGATTATCCTTTCTACATAACTGCTCACGAACTCGGTCATCAATGGTGGGCACATCAGATTATCGGTGGAAATGTTCAGGGAGCACAAATGCTGTGTGAGTCAATGGCTCAATACTCCGCCCTTATGGTTATGGAAGATGAATACGGTGAAGACCAGATGGAGAAATTTCTCAAGCATGAGCTTAATACATACGTTATGGCAAGAGGTTCGGAGTCGGTGAAGGAAGACCCTCTTTATAAAGTTGAAACTCAGCAATACATCTACTACAATAAAGGCTCGGTAATAATGTATAGCTTGAAAGACCTTCTCGGTGAGGAAGTTCTCAATAGCGCGATTTCTGAATTTGTTTACGACCGTAGATGGCAGGAACCACCATATCCGGCTTCGGATGAGTTTCTATCTTATATAAAAGCAGTTACTCCCGATAGCCTGCAAAATACGTTAACAGATATGTTTGAGAAGATTACAATCTTTGATAACTCTATCGAAAGTGCGGAGTACGTAAAACTTGAATCAGGCAGATATGAAGTAACAGTAAACTTCAAAATTGAAAAAACATACGCGGATTCGTTTGGTAAACCTTCAAAAGTAACACCAAACGACTACATTGATGTAGTTGTTTATGCTAAAAAATTTGTAAATGGGAAAGAAACTGATAAGCCTGTTTACAATAAAAAACATCTCTTCACCGAAACAGAGACAGAACTGAAAATCACTGTTGATACAAAACCTGTAAAAGTGGGCTTAGACCCATCGTATAAAATTGTTGATCGATCAATCTATAACAACAGCAGAAAAGTAAAAAAAGTGGAAATTACCACTAACGAGGAAACAACATGAAAAAAACAACATTGCTGATTATGGCGTTTATCTTACTAAGCTCTATGTTCGCGATTGATAATCCCTTGTGGAACAAAGCAAAAGAAATGCAGAAAAAAAGTCATAATCTGGTTCCCGGAATCCAGAAAAATACTACGATTATTATGAATAAAAAAAGGGAAGTTCAAAGAACTACCGAAGTGATTGTGAAATATGAAATAGAAGGAAACGATTTCAGCGCGTCCGTTGTTTCTGCTCTTAGAAACGGAGAGCCTATTGATGAAGACGATTCTGAAGTAAAATCATTGCTGACACAACCGCCAGATGATAGTGAAGATGATTCCACTTTTTTCGATAAGGTTACTTCGATAGAAGAGATTAGTAGTGAGATTTCAGACGGAAAAGATTGTATCTGCTTTGAGTATGTCTCCGATACGAACGACAAAAAAGGTAAACCGAAAAAAGAAATCGGAAAAATATGGATTGAAAAAGAAACCGGGATTCCCACGACTAGAGAGTTTGTTGTTGAGCCATTACCAAAAAAAGTGAAAAAGATGAAAATAACAATAAGCTACAACCTTACAGATTCAAAGGAATTGGTAGTCTCCAAAATAGAATCAAATATAACTATCAAAGTAATGCTGATGACTTTTATTATGAGTTCAACACAGGAGATGTCAAACTATTTCCCAAAATTGTAGTAGAACGAGCATACAATGCTATATTTCACCAATTTGCTCCCTGTTGATATTTACGGGATAAATATCACCGTTGTTATCTGTAGTACAGATATACGTCTCCTGTAAAACTCCATTCTGCAAAATTTCGATTGTTACCATTGGTTTCACTTCCGGTGCTACCGTCGAATGCTCTACACAACCAAAAAATAAAACCAGTATTAGTATCATAAAAAATCCTATCTTCATATCTTCTCCGTTGCTTATTTGTTATTCACAATTTCGACCAAAGGTCGCTGTACCCAGCCACCCAGCCCATTTTGAAGCTGTATCTGTACCCAGTTTTCACGAGACTGTACAATATCGAACACATTACCTTCATGAATTGTGAAAACACGGGTGTATTCGGTACCCGGTCCGCTGTAGCCAATCGCTGTCTGTGCAATTAACACTGCCTGATTACTGTTAGCGTATTGGTTCCATTTGATAGCGGTTAAACTACCGAAACCGAGTGCTGAAACAAGTACTATCATCAGGATAAAGACGGGTATGGTTTTTTCTCTGTTTCTGAAGAAGATAATCATCCAGTTTATTAAACCGATAGCTGAGACAATCAACGCAAGTGTAATTATTGCAAATGTGTTCAGGGAGATAGCTCTATATATAGTAAGAAACCAGGCTGACAGTGAGTCTTCAGCTTCGGGAATCTGTTTGTCCTGCACAAGCGTATAAAGAAAGCGTAAATTACTTTGTACTGCTTTGTTGTTTGGTTCTATCCGCAAAGCTCGCAGATAGTTCAAAATGGCGTAGCCATGATTGCCCAGCCTGTAGTAGCAGTTACCAAGATTATAGTAGATGTCGGCGTTATGAATACCG
>JAIOTM010000169.1 GCA_021106755.1 Candidatus Cloacimonadota bacterium
ATGCTGGGAAATATTCTCCGCAAGAATAAAATGGCAGCTATCGGTTCAGCGGCAAATAAAATTGTCCACGACATGCGAACTCCCATTACCAGCATAACCCTTAGTGCCGACATACTGGTGAAGCAATTTCCTGAAGCAAAAGAGTACATTGATAAAATCCGCCTGATGACCGAAGTTATGAGCGATCTGGCTCAGGAAGTTATGGACTACGCCAAAGGTGTCAGCAATGAATTAGTCTATTGTAGTAACGACCTTGATAGTTTCTTCAGTAAACTAATTGATATGATGTCACCCATGGCGGCAAAGAAAAACATTGAAATCACCTTTGAAAATTTCTATGGGGAACCGTCCTATTTCGACACCAAACTTCTTAGACGCATTCTAATGAACTTGCTGACAAACGCAATGGAAGCCATTAAATACAATGGAAAGATTAAGATAACTGCCGAATTGGTTCGAAAGGATATTAAGATAACCGTAACTGATGATGGACCGGGTATCCCCGAAGATATCCTCAACCGGATTTTTGAACCGTTTGTTACATACGGCAAATTGCGAGGTACAGGATTGGGTCTGGCTATCTGCCGCCATGTTGTTGAGTTGCACAACGGTAGAATTATCGCGAGTAATCATAGTAACGGTGCTCAGTTCGAAATATATCTGCCTGAAATGCCGAGTTAGACCCATATCGCTTGTTTCACTCTTTTACCAAAAAAAAAGTATGAGTGAATGACAGAAAAGAAAGATTAATAGGAGTACTTATGAGATTTTTCCTGATTGTTTTGGTGATTGTAATACTATTGCCATTAAGCGCAGAAAGATATGCCGAGTGGCAAACTTCAATGGGGTGTTTTCGGGTTGAATTGTACAACACCCTAACCCCTGTTACTGTTAACAATTTCGTTACTCTGGCACAGGCAAATTTCTACGATAACCTCATATTCCATCGGGTTATTAATGGCTTTATGATTCAGGATGGATGCCCGTTAGGGACTGGAACTGGTGGCCCCGGGTACCAAATTGATGATGAATTTCACCCCGATCTTAACCACAACTCTGCGGGTGTGCTCTCTATGGCTAACGCGGGACCCGACACCGGAGGTTCGCAGTACTTCATAACTTTGAATCCGCAACCCCACCTAAACGGTGCCCATGCTGTCTTTGGCAATGTAATAGAAGGCATAGATGTTGTTTACGCTATAGGTGCTGTTCCCACCGACAATAACGACAGACCAATAACTCCTGTAACGATTGACAGCATAAGGATATTTGATTTTCAGATAAATGGAATCGATCCACTTCCTGGTGATGTGGATTTAACCGCTGGTGAATCTATTACCTTTGCGGTGCTGGGAAGTGGAGATGATGCCGATCCGATTTTCACCTGGACATTTGACGGTGTTAACGTGGGAGCTACTCCATTTTATTTTTATACTTTTAATACTGAAGGTGAATTTAATCTTATCTGTACAGTTTCCGATGGAACATACTCTATAGATATTGAATGGCATATCGTAGTGGAACAGACTGCGAATGAAGATACTACTATTCCGTTTGTTTCTTTATTCGAGAACTATCCCAATCCGTTTAATCCGCAAACAACTATCAGGTTTTCGCTTGAGCAGTCCGCTCCAGTAGAGATGAAGCTGTATAACACGCGAGGGCGTTATGTTCGCACTCTACTCTCGGAAACTATGAGTTCCGGTATTCATCAAGTTGAATGGCAGGGAAAAGATAACAACGGAAAACTGGTTGCATCGGGAGTTTATTACTGCGTTTTGAAGACCGCTGATAATATGATGGTACGCAAAGTTTTAATGATGAAATAGCAGTTGAAGTTTATCTAAGTGAAGTAACTTCTATCAGATGCAATTCGTCGTTTCCCAGAATAATATTATAGTCAGTAAAAGAACCGCCTCCCTGAAAGAAAATCATGAAATCGTAAGAGACAGGGTCTTGCGGAGCATTATATTCTAACTGTTCAAAAAAGGAATCCTCATAATACAGCGGATTTCCTTCTATCAGGTTATTCGAGGTATCTTGTTTCCTATCTTTATATTTTATGTAGTACACACCAGTAATAACCGAATCAGATAGATTGGTTACTCTCAGGCAGGCATAGTACGGGTCAGCATATACTTTCAGGGTTTTTGATGGTTTTAGTTCTACCTGAGTCTGGTAAACATCATCATCAATCAGATAAGTTTCTCCCTCTATCCCCAAAGTGTAAACCTTGCCATCGTCAGTAAAGGGCGACCAATCCCGCCTGATATTAACAGTCGCGGTGCCTGTTTCTCCTATTGAAAGCTCATAATCGTGCCCTTTAAACGTATAGTAAACCTGATGTGATGTCCGGTTAATTACCTGTAGCGTTCCCCGCCCTGTACATCCAGACAGTAGTATAGCAACTATTAGAAACAAGCTGAGACGAATCAACAGGATTCCACCATCGCCTTGAGTCTGAACGCCAGATTTTCGGCTGAGATACCAAGTTCGGCGATAATAATTTTGTCATCCCGCAATGCTTTTACCAGTTCAATATCCATAGAACTGCCAGGAACAACAATCTTGTACATCTCTTTAAACTGTTCACAACTCTTGATGATATTCACCTCAGAAAGCAACATTCCGGCTTCAGCTTTCACAATTACTATCCCACCTTGTGCCGTGTTTGAACTTCGCATAAGTTCATCGGAAGTACTAAACGCGAAAACAGTATGACCCAACCCAATTAAGATGCGAGTAATCTCTTTTCTGAACTCCGTTTCGCTTGAGTAAACTAAAATCGGTCTGGATAAAATCACATCCGCAATCTGATTCAGAAGCAGAATTCTGTCCACAAACTCAAACAGGCGTTCCCGGTCAACCGGCTTGCTCATGAAATTGGAAAATCCGAGTTCACGAGCTTCAGCTTCTATTTCCAAATCTGTCGTGGAACTCAGAAAGATTACAGGTATCGCTATCGTTTCAGGATTGTCTTGCATTTGCTTTGCAATCTCAATACCGTCTATATGCGGCATGTGAACATCTAACAACACCAGATTTGGCTTGAATTTGCGCAAACTCTTTATTGCCTGACGGGAATCGTTAACCGTCTCTACAACCACTCCGTTACGAGTAGTCAGTATATCTTTAAGAATACGGGTAACTGCTGGTTTATCGTCCACTACCAGGATTCTCAGATTACCCCGTTTTTTGATTTTCGGTGCGGGTCTTGCTATCAGATTATCTTTCCCAACAGACAATTGTAAAGTCGATTTATTCAGAAAATATCTGATAGCATACTCGCGGATAGCTCCGTAAATTTCTTCACTGCCTATGTATTCTTCAAACGAGTACTCGCTCTTTCCTTCATGCTTCAGAATTCCTGAGATACGTTGCCTGGAATAGGGAAGTTTCAAATCAATATCGTAGATTATCTTTCCGTATTCTCCTTTGGCGTAATTCAATGAGGCAGTAAATCGAATTGCTTTCCGGTCAATACTCTGAACTTTACGGAACTGGCGGATTTTTTTCAATTCGAACTCAAGCGATACTTTATCATGCTCGGCAGGAGTTATTGTAAACTCTTTTTTCGCGGAATGAATATCTTTCGGAATAGTGAACAAATGGGCTCTCTGACCATGATACTGGGATTTATCCACGTATTTCGATTTGAATGTGTATTCATAAATATAGAAATCGCGAATAATTTTCAGTCTGAGTTGATAACTCTTATCAGGCTCGAAGTCCTGATTGACTGACTTGGTGTCAAACTCACTCATGATTATGTAATTCAGGTCCGGGTAAACTTCAAGTAACTCTGATTCCGCACTTTTTCTGTCATAGTTGATTTCAAGTGTATGTGGAGTTGCCGCGAGTTTCAGCAGTAACTCCAATTTCTTCTTTGAAGATGAAAGACCAAACACCGTAAATTACCTCAGATTATATAGCGCGTCCATACCGAGATATTGGGCAGTGCTACCAAGTTGTTCTTCAATGCGCAGTAACTGGTTGTACTTGGCAGTACGCTCGCTACGGCAGAGTGACCCTGTTTTAATCTGTCCCGCGTTTACGGCTACAACGAGGTCAGCAATAAAGCTGTCGCTTGTTTCACCGCTACGGTGAGAAATTACGTTGGTGAAGCCGGCAGTTTTTGCCATTTCAATTGTTTCCAGTGTTTCGGTAAGGGTGCCGATTTGATTGAGTTTAATCAAAATCGAGTTAGCTGCTTTTTCCGCTATGCCCCGGCGTAATCGATTTACATTAGTAACAAATAAATCATCACCAACAATCTGGCATTTGCTGCCTATTTTCTCGACCATCAGGCGGAATCCAGCCCAGTCATCTTCGGCAAGCCCATCTTCAATGGAAATAATCGGGTATTTCTCGGCTAATTTAACATAATAGTCCACCATTTCCTCAGAGCTTAGTTTCCTGTTCTCCGCCTTGAGAAAATATTTTCCACCGGAGTAAAATTCCGAAGCTGCCGGATCTAACGCGATGAAAATATCTTTACCCGGAACAAAACCTGTAGCAGTAATTGCATCCGTAATCACTTCAAGAGCCGCTTCGTTAGATTCAAGATTGGGAGCAAATCCACCTTCATCACCCACAGCAGTGCTCATTCCTTTTTTCTTGAGAATGGATTTCAGTACGTGGAATATTTCGGCGTTCCAGCGTAATGCCTCTCGAAACGAAGTTGCTCCGAGTGGCATTATCATGAACTCCTGCAAATCTATATTATTATCCGCATGTGATCCGCCGTTTATTACATTTGCCATGGGAGCGGGAAGCACCCGTGCGTTTGAGCCACCAATATAACGATAGAGCGGCATATCAAGTTCTTCCGCCGATGCTCTGGCACAAGCGAGAGATACGCCGAGAATAGCGTTAGCTCCCAGCTTCTCTTTATTATGAGTACCGTCCAGTTTCAATATAATGGAATCTATAAGTGCCTGTTCTGCGGATTCATATCCTATAATCTCCGGTGCTATCAGTCTATTAACATTTTGCACTGCCTTCAGAACGCCTTTGCCACCAAACCGCGTTGTGTCGCCGTCTCTAAGCTCTACAGCTTCGTGTTCACCTGTGGAAGCACCACTTGGCACCGCGGCACGTCCAATATACCCGCTTTCTAATTGAACATCCACTTCGATTGTTGGATTCCCGCGGGAGTCCAGAATCTCGCGGGCGTGTATTCCTGTAATTCGTGACATAGTTCCTCCGTTCTCAAATTATTTCAAAAAAACAAGCTTCTGCTTTTGTTATAAATCTGTTATCTTAAAAAAATACCTTTTTTTACTAATATGTAAAGCAACAATCTCAGCAATATGGCAGAAAAAAGAAATACTACCCATTGCATAACTGTCAGATGTGGAAAGCCATAATATACAAGTCCGGCTATTATTGAGCCTCCCCCAAGTGACAGCAACCAGTATCTGCGGAAAAAAATTTCGGCACCACCGAGGATGATGCCGAAAATTATCCAAAGATTCATATCTGTGCTATTTATCAGCTTTTGCTTTCCTCGTCGCTTTCTTTATCTTTATCACTGCTGTCGGCATCTTTATAGACTCGTTTAATTTTACGGCGTCTGTTACTTCCGTAGCTACTACCACCATAACTGCCACCATAGCTACCGCCATAGCTGCTTTTTCCACTGTAGCCACCACCGTATTTACCATATTTGCCTCCCGAATAGTAACCCGAAGAAGAGCGGGCACTACGGATACCAAAATAGGTCATCAGCCGCAGGAAGATGGAAAGGGCAAAATAGACGAAGAAGAACAACACTGTAAGCACAGCAAATGAAAGAATAAAATAGACGAAGAAGTCTTTAATCTGACCGGCAAGACTCTTACCTCCCTTCTTGGTGGAGGTAATATCTATTCGGAGCAGATTGTTGTTCACAAGTTTTTCATTATCCGCACGAAGGTTTCTCAGGCTGTCGATAACAGACTGCTCTTTGTTGAGCAAGTCTAAATTACGTTCATAGGTGTTTTGAGACAACCGTTCATCTTTTATTTTTTTCTTGAGATTGTCGATAATCAGTTCAGAGTTTTCTATTCTGGCATCAACATCAATTTCAATCGCTTTCGGGTTTTTGAGAATATGCTCGCTGTTAAAGCCCGAAATATCTCTCAGTTTTGCAAGCGTTTGCAAACTTGTAGAATCAGGGATTTCGATTATAATTGAGGTTTTATTCGCACGGGTTTCAGAATGTAATTGATCTCCAAGACCATTACGTACACCCGCTTTGCGCAGGATTGTATCCAGATTTTTCTGGAAATCCCCTTTTTTACTAACACTGAAAGATAACTGATACCGATTAAAATTTCTGGCACTGGTAAATTTCTCGTTGGATTCCTTGAATGTGATTTTTTGCTGTTTTTTACCCCCAAATAATTCAAGAATCTGGGAGCGGTTCAAACCCGCCAGGGTAGATAAAATAATAATTCCAATAACTATCAACGTTTTGAAGCGTTTTCGCATACTTATCATAGAGGCCTCTCTGTTCGTTTTTTTAATAACTCGCGGGCATGTCGCAATGCTACTTCGGTTGGCTCACCTGATAACATTCGGGCTATCTCTTTTACTCGCTTATTATTATCCAGACTCTTTACTGAAATATTAGTCTTGTCACCGTCAACATATTTTTCTATAAGATAATGATTTTTTGCGTAAGAGGCTATCTGGGGCAGATGAGTAATACAAAATAACTGATGCGATTTGCTGATTTCATCCAGATAACTACCAAGTATATCTGCCGTTTTTCCGCCTATCCCTGCGTCAATTTCATCAAAGATTATTGTCTTCTCATCTTCCTTGTCCGACAAC
>JAIOTM010000399.1 GCA_021106755.1 Candidatus Cloacimonadota bacterium
ATAGACGCCCGTGCCGCCCGTGATTTCGGTGGTGCAAACGTGATTAAGAATATGGAGGATAATCAGCTTATGTTGGATAATCCCTCATTGACGCTCTTAACGTTTGATTGTAATCCGACTGGCTCTGACCAGAAATACGCGGTCAATCAGCATATCTGTCGCAAATACGCACGCGACAATGCAATCAAGGTTTACGACATAAACGCTGGTATCGGCACCCATATCCTTATTCAGGACGGGCTGGCATATCCTGGCTCAACCTGCGTTACTACCGACTCCCACGCCAATATTCTCGGTGCTGTTGGTGCTTTCGGACAGGGAATGGGCGACAAAGACATCGCTGCAGCATGGGCAAACGGCAAGGTATGGTTCAAGACACCAGCCAGCGTTCGCCTTGATTTCATCGGGAAGCGTCCGGGTAACGTAACTGCTAAGGACATAGTCCTTAACCTGCTGGCAAAATTCGGAGCTAACAGCTTGCTGGGATATTCTGTTGAATTGTATGGAGAAGCTATAGATGCCCTTACACTGAATGAGCGGATTACACTCGCTTCGATGGGTACAGAAATGGGCGCGATTATCCTGCTTATTCCGCCTAATCGGGAAGTGCTGGATTACTGCTCTAAGCGTAGAGGTAAGGCTATTGAGCCAGTTGTTGCCGATGTTGACGCCCACTACAAAGAAACCTTCACAATTGATATTTCCGAATTTACACCACGAGTATCGCGTCCGGGTAAACCACACGACACAGTTTCTGTATCTGAGTTACCGCAAACCCGGATAGACCCAGCGTTTATCGGAAGTTGCACTAATGGTCGCTACGAAGATATGAAAGCCGCCGCTGACATCCTCAAAGGAAGAAAAATTGCTCCCGGCGTAGTCCTGAAGATTGTTCCAGCTACGGATGAAGTCTGGCAGGAGTGCCTTGACACCGGGTTAGTCGCGATTTTCAAAAAAGCGGGAGCACTGCTGTCTAATGCTGGTTGTGCTGGTTGTGCAGCCGGACAGGTTGGGCAGAATGGTCCTGGCGAAATTACTGTAAGTACCGGCAACCGGAATTTCCCCGGCAAACAGGGAAAAGGTGAAGTCTATCTCGCTTCCCCGGCGATTGTAGCCGCTTCCGCGGTTGCGGGATTCATAACTACGCCGGATAATATTCCTGCAGAACCCGTAGTTTACAAACCCCAGACAAAACCTTTCAACATAGATAATAAGCGTGACGTTTCCTCTTACGAAGTCGAAGAAAAACCAGTTAAGCTGGAAGGTAGAGCATGGGTAATTAAGGAAGATAACATCGATACAGATATGATTTTCCATAATCGTTACTTAACCATTACCGAACTTGCTGAGATGGGACAATATACTTTCGACAATCTTGAAGGTTACAAAGATTTCGCGAAAAAAGCCAAGCCCGGCGATATAGTTATTGTTGGGAAAAACTTCGGTAGCGGAAGCTCCCGCCAGCAAGCGGTTGACTGCTTTAAGTCTCTTGGAGTGCAGGCGATTATCGCGGAATCCTATGGCGCTATTTACGAGCGTAATGCCATAAACGCCGCCTTCCCGATTCTCACTTGTAAGGATATCGATGCCTTAAAAGCCTCTGATGGCGATATTGTAAGCATTGATCTGGAAACCGGAGAAGTTGCCAATAAGGGCATCAACGTAAAAGCCGAACCTTTCTCGGAAGTGCAGATGAGCATTTACCAGAAAGGCGGGATTTTTTAACTTCTGATAAAGGAGAATCCATGAGCGGAAAAACATTTGTCGGAAAGATATTCGACGCACCTACAGGAAGCATAGTTAAGCGTCCCGATATAGTGCTGACCCACGATAATACCGCAAGTATCTTCAATACTTTTAAGAAGATGGGCGGGGAAAAGGTCAACGACCCGAACCAGATGCTAATTGTTCTTGATCACAACGCACCCCCAACCAGTGCTAAACTGGCAACTCAGTACCAGACGATTCGGGATATTGCAAAATCCCAGGGCGTCAAAAACTTCTACGATGTGGGTAACGGTATTTGCCATCAGGTAATGAGTTATCATGCCCGCCCCGGTAAATTAATCGTTGGCAGTGACAGCCATACCTGTACAGCGGGAGCGTTCAACGCCCTTGCTGCCGGAATAGACAGAACCGAAGCCGCGGGACTGTGGAAACGTGGCGAAACCTGGTTCCGCGTACCCGAAACCATGAAAATTACCCTGACCGGCAAGTTGCAACAAGGTGTATTCGCTAAAGATATTTCGCTGTGGATAATCGGCATGATTGGCTCTGCCGGAGCGAATTATATGTCGATAGAATACCACGGGGAAGGCGTTGGTACTTTGAGTGTTTCGGCACGCATGACGCTTGCCAACCTTGCTTCGGAAATGGGCGCGAAAAACGCTGTATTCCCACCGGACGAAGTACTGCGGGAGTATCTCGGCGAAGATTTCGAGGGAGTTTGGGCGGACGATGACGCTACATACTTGCAGGAAATTGAGCTTGATTTATCGGAAATAGTCTCACTTGTAGCGGCTCCGCACCATGTGGACAATGTAAAAGCTGTTTCCGAAGTAGCAGGTCTTGAACTGCATCAAGGGTTGATTGGTACTTGTACTAACGGTCGCTTAGAAGACCTGCGCGAAGCGGCGGAAGTTCTTGATGGAAAGAAAGTTGCATCTGGATTCCAATTACTGGTAATCCCTGCATCTAAGGCTATTTACCGCGTGGCAATGAGGGAAGGGCTGATTGACATCTTCCTTGATGCTGGTGCAATTATGCTTAGTACATCCTGTGGTCCATGCCTTGGAACCGGACAGGGTATTCCCTTCGATGGCGCGCGGGTAATTTCTACAGCTAACCGGAATTTCAAGGGTCGCATGGGCAACAAAGAAGCCGAGATTTATCTCGCTTCTCCAGCGTGTGTGGCAGCTTCAGCGATTGCTGGAGCTATTACAGACCCACGAAATCACGTAACCCACACAAAATTCCCATACCCGAAACAACAAAGCGACACGGTGGATATTGCCGCTGATGATAATCGTCGGACAAACGCGACCTGGAACTACGCTGATGTTGATAACCTTAACACCGACCAGATGTTTGCCGGAAACCTCACATACTCTGTGCTGAGTTCCAATCCTGTTGCCATCATGCCGCATTTGTTCAAAGGATTTGACGAGAATTTTGTCGATAACGCAGAATCCGGCGATGTAATTGTAGCTGGCGATAACTTTGGTTGTGGAAGCTCTCGCGAGCATCCGGCTGTGGGACTTGCACATATTGGCATTAAAGCCGTTATAGTAAAATCCGTTAACCGGATTTTCTACCGTTCGTCAATAAATCAGGGACTGCCAATTATCGTGCTTCCCGAAGCCGTAGAAGCCTGCAAACCTGGTATGGCGGTAACGGTTGATTTCCATCAGGGAACCGTGGAAGTTGGCGATAAAGTGATGGAATTCGCGCCGCTACCCGCCAAGCTTATGGAAATCCTCGAAGCAAAAGGACTTGTGAACTGGATTAAAACTCACTAAATAAGTAGCAACAGCTACGCTTTATATAATCCCCTGTGCTGCTAAACGGTGCCGGGGATTACATTTCCCTGCTTAAAAAAAACACTTGACACCGGAAAATAATAAAGGCACTTTCTGTCTTTGATCTAAATAGATGAATCAAATTCATTAACCACAGGCATTAAGCCTGAACCGAATTCTAACTAAACATTGGAGGAAAAGATGAAGAAGCTACTGGTGATTATCGTTGTTTTAAGCATTGCAAGTTCATTTCTTATAGCTCAAAATCGTAATCTGCTATGGGAAGTATTTTTTGGAAGTGCTGTTGGTGGTTCGGAGCGCGGTCATGATATGATTCAACTGGCAGATGGTAGTTTAGTCATTACCGGAACGGTTGGAGAAGACACTTACTTAGTGAAAACCGATAGTAACGGTATATTGATTTGGGAGTCTGTAATTTCAGTGCTTTTATGGGACGGAGTTAATGCTATTGATGAAACAACTGACGGGGGTTTTATACTCTGCGGTTATGTTGGAAACACTGCGGGATGGGATTACACACTTGTAAAAACCGATGCCAATGGAATCGAAGAATGGCGTCAGACTTACGTATTTGGTCAGTATGATAAAGGCTTCGAGGTTTTAGAAGCGGCTGATGGCGGATTTCTTCTATATTGGGATGGTTACGGGCAGACCAGAGGACTTGTTAAAACCGATGCAAATGGTATGTTGGAATGGGAAAACGATGCACTTGCTGGTTATGTTTTTGATATGATGAGGATTGCCAGTGGATATCTGCTGGTAGGCGAGATAAATGGTGACGTATGGATTTGGGAAATTGATGAAGCTGGAACAGAAGTTGCCAGCGCAACAATTGATAGTGGTGAAACAGACGAAGCTTACGCTGTAGCTCCCACTGCTGATGGTGGATACATTATAGCAGGTTCAAAGAAAGTTGGATTTGATCCAAAAGATATTTTCGTTGTTAAAGTGGATGCCACTTACACCGAAGAATGGCAGTTCTCTGCTAATCCGGTAGAGTATGACAATGCCGAAGATGTTATTCAAACTGCCGATGGAAACTATCTCGTTGTAGGAATTGCCGGGGGTTATGTTGATAAAGATGCTTACATTCTCAAACTGGATTCTGTCGGTACCGAAGTCTGGCATGCAATAAAAGGTAACGAGGGTGAAGATACTGCGATAAGAGTTGTAGAGCAAGCTAACGGGAATCTTGTTGTAATGGGATATACCCAGAGTTACAATGGTCAGGATCAGGATATCTGGTTGATGTGCGGTGATGAAACCGGATTTGTCGGTATTGACGAAAACATAACGATTCCTGTAACCACCATGAATCTGTCTGCTTATCCGAATCCTTTCAATCCTTCAACAACTATCATGTTCTCTCTCGATGCTCCTGCAAACAACACCGAGTTGGCTATCTACAATCTGAGAGGACAAAAGATAAAAACATTCTCACTAAACAGTTATCCCGAGATGTCCGAAGGCTCAGTTGTCTGGAACGGCTCAGACGAAAATAACAAACCAGTTGCTTCGGGCTTATATTTGTATAAGCTTACATCCGGTACACGTTCTATAACCCGTAAATTGATATTAATGAAATAGCACGCGACAGCGTGTTTTTGAAGTAAGATACGTAAATTTATCGAGCATGAAGCAAATAGCTGATAAGGGATATTTGTCACTAATGTAAACAGTTAAATTGCCCTTTCCGAAGGCTGTTCCGGTTGCAAAGCTGGAATAGCCTTTTTATTTTTCTTGTTTCCAGAACGGGTTAACAAAAGATTTTTTGATAAAATATTTGACAAATTTATCATTGTCAAATAAGTTGGCAATAGAATGTTTGTCAAAAGGAGAAAAGAATGAAAATACGAACTGGAATCATAGTAACGGGAGAAAACTTTTTTGTGAGACAGCATTTAGTTGATAAAGTCTGGGACTCCATCGAATCAGAAAATCATATATTACTGGTAGCTCCGAGAAGAGTTGGTAAAACTTCATTAATGCATTACCTAATGGATAAAGCAAAGGATAATTACTTTTTTCTTTTCATTGATACTGAATCAGTGAATAATGAAAACGAATTCTATCGAAAACTGCTTTCGAGATTACTAACATCAAAATTTGTGAAAAGCAAAAACAAAGTATTTTCGTTTGTCAAAGAACATTCTCCGGTAATAAAAAGCATTGGTCCAAATGGAGTTGAATTCGATTCAAAAAAAGAGACTGATTATTTCAGCGAATTTCTGAAAATTGCTAAACTCCTTGACTTAGAAGATAAAAAACTTGTATTATTATTAGATGAATTCTCTCAGACTGTAGAAAACATCAAAAATGATGAAAGCGAAAGAAATGCAATTCATTTTCTACAAACAAATAGAGAATTGAGGCAAGCATTATCAGGCAAAATTCAATTCATATATTCCGGTTCAATCGGACTGGAAAATATTGTAAGACAGATAAATGCCTCAAGCACGATTAATGATATTGTTCCTTTAAAAGTGAAACCTTTTAATAAACAGGAATCCCGTGATTTTATTTTGTTACTATTAAAAAATGTCGATTTTAAATTAAATGACAAACTGCTTGATACAATTTTAGATAAGGTCGGATGGTTGATTCCATTTTATCTACAATTAGTTATTCAGGCGATAAACGATGTCTGGAAAGAAGAAAACCTGACAAAACTATCTGAAGTCATAATAGATAATGCTCTTACAGAATTAGTTGAACAAGGAAACTATTTTGAACATTGGCACTCAAGACTACGAACCTCTCTTAAAACAATAGAATACAAATTTGCTAAAGAGTTACTGAATGCAATTTCTGGAACTGAGACAATCCATTCGAATGAAATACACGATTTGGCAGTTGGATTTGGATTAGAAAGTGACTATAAAGACATTGTTCGCTCTCTTGTTTACGATGGCTATATAAATAACAATGATGATATAAGAACATATCGCTTTAACTCTCCAATTCTAAAAATGTGGTGGTGGAAATATGTCGCGAATTAATTTACCTCAAATCTATAACCCACATAATCAAACACCGCAAGAGCTAATCGCTAATTTTGTTGTAAGATTAGGGATTTTCAAAGAACTTTTTGATGATATTAAAGCATCCAAGATGAAGTACCCTGAACAACAGTATATTATACAAGGATTAAGGGGACAAGGTAAAACTACACTATTACTCCGACTGGCTTATGAAATTGAAAATGATAACAAACTGAGTAAGTGGCTGATTCCAATAGTCTTCAGCGAAGAACAACATAGGGTAAGGAAGTTATACAAACTCTGGGAATTAACAGCGGAGTGCTTGCAGGAATATGAAGGTTTTACGGAAATAGTTTTAGAAATGCAGAAAATAAACGATGATGATGATTACGAAATAAATTGTTTTCAGCTTCTTGAAAACCGATTAAAAAAATCAAAGAAGAAGATTATTCTGTTTATCGATAATATCAACGATATGTTTGATAAATTTACTAAGAAAGACCATCATCGATTACGGGAAGTATTAATCGAATCCTGCGAACTGAGGATTATCGGGGCATCTGCTTCATGTATGGAATTTCACTATAAATATGATGAACCATTTTACGAGTTTTTCAGAATTCTGAAACTGAAGGGACTGTCCCTTGAGGAAACAAAAAAATTACTCTTGAAATTAGGCGAAAACTATAAGCGTGACAGAGTAAGGAAAATTGTTGAGGAACAATCAGGACGCATTGAATCACTTCGCCGGATAACCGACGGAGTTATCAGAACCATTGTTCTTCTATTCGGGATTTTTGTAGATGAAGAAGAAGGGAACGCTTTTGTTGATCTTGAGGATATACTTGATAAAGTAACACTATTGTATAAAGACAGAATGGATCATCTTTCTGCCCAACAGCAGGAGATAGTGGATTTTATCGCTCTCAGTTGGGATGCTGTAAGCACTAAAGAAATTGCAATTAAATCAAAAGAAGATAGTAAGTCTGTTTCCTCTCAACTCAAAGTCCTTATTAAGCATAACATTATAGAACAGCAAAAGACTAATACAAAAAACAATCTCTATCGGTTATCTGAAAGATTTTTTAATATCTGGTATCTAATGCGGCATGGCGGGAAAAAGGAAGAAAACAAGGTTAAATGGCTGGTTGAGTTCCTTCAGGAGTGGTGCGATGAAGATACTTTGGCAACCAGAGCTAACATACATATCAAAGCACTGAAAAAAGGTAATATCCACGAGAAGCAAGCTTACTATATGACGGAAGCATTAGCACTGTGTTCAATTGACAGAACACTTCAGCATGAAATGAAAAAGCAAACCAGATTACATTTATCAAATAAACATTCTGATTTACTGAAAAATCTACAACCATCTGATATTGAGTTAAAGCAATCTGCAATAAAATCAATGAACAAAAAGGATATTAATCAATTTATTGGAAAGGTGGAAAAAATACGAAATAAAGATGTTGATGATTGGAAAGCTCTGGGTAAAGCTTATATAAATCAGCAAAACTACCATGAAGCAGCGAAATCTTTTGAAAAAGCCGCAGAAAAAGGGGATGCAGTAGCAATGTTTAGTTTAGCGGTGCTTTATCATATAGAACTCAAAGACTTCAAAAAGGCTGAGAAGCACTATCTAATGGCTGTGGAAAAAGAACATGCAGGTGCAATGTTCAATCTGGCAATTCTTTATGAAATCGAATTCAAGAATTTTGAAAAAGCGGAAAAATACTACTTGTTGGCTGTGGAAAAAGAAATTCCAGAAGCAATGCATTATTTAGCTAACCTTTATAGATTTGAAAT
>JAIOTM010000059.1 GCA_021106755.1 Candidatus Cloacimonadota bacterium
ATAGCACTATTACCGCTGGCATTACCGGAACTGTAACAGTCTGTGATGGAAGAATAGTCATTCGTTCCTGCCAACCCACCAATACGGTTCGATCCAATTACATTCCCTGTGCTGAAGCAAGAGAAAATCGTGGATAAATTTATATTTCGTCCTACCAAACCTCCCGTTTCTCCGCCTCCATTGACATTACCAGTACTGTGGCATGTATTAATTGTTGAGCCATAAGCATTGACTCCGGCAAAACCTCCAACAGAAGAAATTCCGTTCACGTCCCCGGTGCTGTAGCTATTTGTAACTGTTGCAGTATAACCAGAGAATCCAATTAAGCCACCAACGTTCCGTAAACCATTCACATTTCCAGTACTATAACAATTATGAACTTCCGATTGGTCATTACTCCCAATTAAACCGCCTGTTGTATCACCGTTATTATTATTTACGTTACAATCGCTGTAGCAATTTATAACATTTGAACCTGCACTATACCCTACTAGACCGCCAATCTGCCATCCTCCGCTTGCACTTCCTATGGAAAAGCAGTTTGTAATTGTAGAAAACACACTTCCCCCAGCCAAACATCCAACACCAACTAAGCCATTTACATCAGCATTAACCACTCCAAGATTTTCAATTGTTGCTTGGAATATAGAACCAAATAATCCCTGTCCGCCAATCCCAGGACGGCTTATAAACAAACTGTCTATTGAATGATTCTGACCGTTATAACAGCCTGAGAATGGGGTACCGTGACTACTGAAATCAATATTAATCCCAATCGTGTTGAAACCTTCTCCACCATTCCAGTTCTGCGTATCTGAAGCATCAATATCTGCTGTTTGAATGAAGTGGGCATCCCATGAAGTTGTATCAATACTAATCCATTCAAGGTTACCAAGATTTGCTATCTGGTACGGGTCGCCTTGTGTTCCAGAACCTGTTGGTTGAATACCTTGAGTGAATAGTGAAGAAAAGCAGAAAAAGAGTAAAGCCAGTAAAATAAGATACTTCAAAGAAACCTCCATGGATATTTGTGCTGTGATGCTTATAACAAATCTGTCACGTTGATAAAAACTATTCAACTAATCTCTCTGTCAAAAAAAGCATATACTGTTCCATTGGAGAAATATCTGATATAGCCATACATTTCATAGGATTAGAGATATTGTTCCATATATCAAAAAGTCTTATTTTTTGCAAATTCGAGAAAATATTTTAGAATTAAAAGAAGTGATTATTCGTATCTGATGTTTATCACATGAGATAGCAAGGATAATATTGAATTATCCAAGCTGTCTCATATATGATAAAGCGTCAATAGATACACTTTGGCGATTAACAGGTAGTCACAATGTTTTATTATCAGATTGCAATCATTCCAGAAGATACTATTTTAACATAAGCATCTTCCGTACTTGCTGTACTGAATCTGATTTTAATCTGTAAAAGAACAAACCTGAGCCAACGCTGTTGCCGTTGTTATTGGTACCATTCCAGATTATATTATGGTTGCCGGCAGTAAAAGCTGGATAGCTTTTTACTCTCTGCCCTTTCATATTGAAAATCTCAAGGGTGGCAGTTTCGAGTTTCTTAACGCTGAAGCTGATTGTAGTTTCGGGGTTGAAGGGGTTGGGATAAGCATTATGGAGAGCAGTTATTTTCGGGAATTCCGGGGTAGGTTCTTCTTCCTGTATAATTGTCAGAGTTACAGGTCCGAAGAATTCAGTGTTTCCGTTATATTCTACGCTTTCTAACCAGTAGAAGTATGTTTGCTCTAACTCAACGTTTTCATCTGTAAAAGTATAATTGCCGCCACTGGAAGAATTGTTAGCTGTGATAGTGGTTGGATTAATCTTGATTCCATTGCTGAAATCCTGACTGATGTTACGGTAAATGAAGTAACCAACTAATCCGGTTTCGGATTGCGTTACCCAATTAATCTGGGCGAAGTTTGCCGAAGTCTGGACTGCACTAAAAGATGAAAGAGTTACAGGTAGTGTCTGTCCCTGACTATCTTCTCCAGGGGTGGTATTATCTGTACTCTCAGGTGGATTCCAACTGCCGACTGTTTCCTGTACAACATGTTGGGTTACAGGAACCTCTGGAGATGAATCAATTTCCTCTGAGCGCGTTGATGGATTATACAACTGGTACGCGTGTCCATTGGCTATATCAAGACCACTATTACCGGGAAGATAGTTAATATCATCGGTAATACCCCAGGCAGATTTAAAAGAAGTCTCATCGGCACCATTACCAATAATAAGGTGTGAAAGCCCATCTATAGTAGTTCCTTCCGGAATTGTATAGTTATTACCGTCTGGGGCAAATGTTCCGCTATTGGTTCCTCTTCTGAGCAGATAGCCACCCACGTTTACGGAAGCATCGCAACAGTTATACAGTTCGGCAAATCCGGTATTTTCAGATTCTGAAGCTTTATTATCACCAGCTTCAGAGAGATATACATCGCCGGGAATTGCGTAAGGCGATGGACCTGTGTAGGCAAAGAAATAGGCAGAACCGGAATCAATTCCATTATCTCCGTCACCGGGAGCACCAACAAGGAATCTGTCGCCAGAAATGCCAACCGAAGTAGCAAAGCCATCGCCGGCAGCACCATCAGCGGCAGTTACTCTTACCTGCTCTACCCAGGAGCTTCCGGTTCTCTCGAATACGTACGCGGCACCGGAATCAATACCGTTATCATCTGCACCGGGTGCACCCACAATAACTCTTCTGCCGGATATGGCAACGGTTCTTCCGAAGTCGTCTCCAGCCATACCATTCAAAGCAGCTAATTGTGTTTGCAGTTCCCAGCCTGTAGTTACGTTACGGTAGTATAGATAGGCGACACCAGTAGCACTATTAGCCCCGGGAGCACCAACCACAGCGTAATCGCCATCTATGGCAACTGACCTGCCGAAGTCATCCCCAGCCATACCATCGTTTGCAGTTAGCTTTGCTTCCTGTGTCCAGTTTTCATTGTAATAACGGACAACATACGCTGCTCCTGCATCCGCACCCATATCATCAAGTCCGGGAGCACCAACCACCGCGGTGTCATTAGAGATGCCAACCGCACTGCCGTATCCGTCTCCTGCTACTCCATCAGCAGCAGTTAGCTTTGCTTCCTGTGTCCAGTTTTCATTGGAATAACGGGCAACATACAATGCTCCTGCATCCGCCCCCATATCATCAACTCCGGGAGCACCAGCTACAAGAACGTCGTTAGAAATGTCAACCGCACTGCCGTATCCGTCTCCTGCTACTCCATCAGTAGCAGTTAG
>JAIOTM010000150.1 GCA_021106755.1 Candidatus Cloacimonadota bacterium
AAAAATCAGAGTCTTCGGATTGCACAAAACCTCTCTCATTCAGATTGAATGTTCGAATTAACAACAGGCTCACAATTCCGAAAATGCAACAGAACATTGTGCAGATTACTATCATTCAGACTCCTTAATATACAATTGGAAGTTGTTGAAATCCTGTCAATAAAATTCATTAGAATATCAATTATTTCGGGAAAAGCCGAATGCCGATAGTGTCTTTCTCCACTCAGGAAACGATTTCCTGAGTGCGTTCATACCCTCAACCTGAATACGAGGAAAGATTTCTTTCAGACAACTGAAAATCAATGCCAGGCGGTGATCTCCATGAGAATCAAGTATTATTGAATCTGGTTCAGACACCCCTCCCCTGATTATCAACTCATCGTTGGAATATTTTACTGAGACATTGATTTTTCCAAGCTCTTCTATCATAGCCTGAACGCGGTCAGACTCCTTATATCTGAGATGATTGATTCCGCGAATTCTTGTCTCACCCTCGGCGAATATGGATAGAAATACCAAGGTCGGAACCGCATCAGGATAATCCCGCATATCTGTAGAGATTGCCCGCAACTGTCCATAGCGAACCACAACACCTTGCTGATTACGAGAAATTATTGCCCCCATTTCTTCCAACAGATTCAGTAGATGAAAATCTCCTTGAAGGGAATTATCCCCCGCGAAATCAACTCCACAACCATCTCGGCTGAGTGTACCCAATGCCCAGATATATCCGGCAGACGAAGCGTCAGGTTCTGCTGTTATCATTTCAGGTATCAGCAAGGTCTGTTCCGGTTCTACAGTATAGCGCAAACCTTTGTTTTCCACCTTCACGTTACATTGATGTAGAATGGCTATTGTCATATCCAGATAAGTTTTACTCACTGGAGGTGCGGTAAACTCAATCGTCAATCTATCAGGGAATCTATGGGCGGATAGTAAAAGCGCGCTGGCAAATTGACTGCTTATCTGCCCATCAAGTTTAACAAAATTTCGCTTCGGCTGGGTTCCTGCTATATGGAACTTCCCTGAATGATAAATGATTTTCGCTCCTAGTTCTTTCAAGGCTTGCAACAGCGGCTTATGGGGACGGTTCAATAATTGAGTGGAAATTTCAATTTCGGTTGATACTCCTGGCTCAAATGCTAAACGAGCCAGCAGAAACCGAAACGCAGTCGCTGAGTCCTTGAGCCGTAAGTGAACCTTTGCCGGAATCTGGTTTCCCGATGAGATGTTCACACTACTCTGACTCTTAGTGATGTTACAGCCAAGTTGCCGCAAAGCTTCAAGCGTGAAAGTAACATCCTCACAGAAATTCATATTGCGGATGCAAACTTCATGCTTTCCAATAGTACTCAGCAACAGCAATCGGATTATCTGGGATTTTGAACCTGGTATCTGGCAATAAATAGCCCGGTTAGTAAGAAGAGGTTTTATATAGCAAGCTCTGCGAGACATTTATATTGAAAAGACAGAAAAATGTTGCTTTTTTTGGGAGACCATAGATTCAAAAGTTCTTTTTCACGCTTCTGGTTCATTCCACTTCGGAGTGGGAAGTCAATTGTATCACGCCACTTCAGCACATTAACAGCACTCTCCTCAAGTGAACGGAAGGTCAATCCCGCTTTAATGGCTTTTTCTGCTGAAACTTCGCTGAAATAGCGGGAGTTACCTTCTAATGGTACCCACAGCGGTAACTCAGAATACGCGCCAACTCCCTGCTTAACTAAGAAATCATCATTAACCCATATAAACTCGCAATCACTTTGCAGAGCAAGTCTCAATTTATGTAGCAACTCATTCATGGTCAGGAAACTTCCCGGACCTGTCGCGTTATAGGTGCCGATTCTCTGCTGCTCGGTCATATCAAGAATCCAATTTGCCAAATCCCGAACATCAATAAATTGAACAGGATATTCTGGTTTTCCCGGAGCTAATATCTGCCCGCCGTTGCGAATCCTTCTAACCCAATATGTATAGCGGTCGCTAATATCGTAAGGACCTACTATCAGACCGGGACGGACAATCAGGTTTCGATTCGGAAAATATTGTGTAACTACCCGTTCACAAAGAGCTTTTAACGCTCCATAAGTTTCTCCTGTGATTTTTTCAGAAGATTCGCCTTCGAGTGTGGTGAGAGGATATGTCTCATCCAGATTGCAGGTGGCATAGTCCTTATAGACGGAAATCGAAGAAATAAATACATACAGCCCTACACGCTGTTGTAGTAATTCAACAGAAGCTCTTACTAAACGGGGAAAATAACCGCTGGTATCAATAACAGCGTCCCATTCTCCGTGTGCTAAAGCATCTAAATTGCCATCTCTGTCTCCAATTAGCTTTAATGCCCGAGGCAATATTTCGGGATAATGTTTCCCCCGATGAAAAAGAGTAACATCCCAACCCCGTATTAGTGCATGCTCTGCGAGATGGCGACCCAAAAATATTGTACCGCCCAAAATTAGAAGTTTCATTAAGACTCCTGCTGGTCAAAGCACTTCAAATTTAGCTGAGGGTATTTAATCGTCAATCATTTTAACAAGGTTGTTTTGCGACAGGAAGTCTGGTTTCCACTGGTAACTTCAATAAAATAGATTCCGGTTGTAGCAGTGCTATGCCAGATATGATTATACGAGCCTGCTTCGATATTATGAAAAACTTTCCGGTAAACACGCTTTCCTCTGATATTAAAGATTTCGAGTGTTACTGGAACAGCTTCAGCAATACTGAAACTGATTGTTAAGTCAGGATTGAACGGATTAGGATAACAGTTTAGTTGAGATACAGGAGACACGACAAGCTCATTGTCAATCGGCGTGATGTTCCAGATATCTTCATCATAACCCGGTGCGAGTTGCGC
>JAIOTM010000163.1 GCA_021106755.1 Candidatus Cloacimonadota bacterium
ATAAATCCTCTGGAGGCAACATGAAAAAGACATTGCTGATATTGCTAACACTAACACTATTATGTGTTTTAACTGCCAGAGAATGGATTGAATGGTTCGAACCATTTCCAGAGATTCCTATTTGGGACAAATCAAACATCTTTCAAGAGATAATACAATGCCATGAGGGTGGCTATGCTGTTCTAAGCGAATTTTGCTGGGAGCTTGTTTGGGATGAACATAACGAGTACCAGTATTATGTCCACGAAAGTGCCTCTATTACAAAAGTCAGTCCCGGTATGGAAATTCAATGGTCAACCATAGAAGAGGATATCTATGGTGGGCACTTGTCTGCAAAAGGATTAACAGAGTTATCAGACCATGGTTTTGTTACAATCATGGAGGATAATCTGGTGAAATACGATGGTCATGGTAACTTTGAATGGAGCGTTCATATTGGATATGATATCAGCGAACCGAAAGTTGTTTGTGCTTACTCAGACGGTGGTATGATTGTAGCAGGTTACTATGGCTCTCCCACAACATATCTGCTTAACCTGATGCGTTTGGATAACGACGGCAATATTATATGGACTCGCGAAGCTGACTATTGGCTTCCTGAATGGGATGTTCAGATGTTGGATAACATGTTTTTGAGTTCGGATGACACTTTCTATGTAGCAGGAAATCTAACAGATACTTGGTCGAGTGAGTATCAAACTGATAAGTTTCCAATGTTACTGGCCTTTGACGAAAACGGTGATACATTGTACACAAAACTGATAACTGAGGTTACGACCCAACCAAAATATTCATATGAGTATAGCGTAATAGCCGAAACCCCCAAAAATGGGATTGCCATGCTCGCCTTACAATTTGGGCTTGAAACTGGGAATAGAAATGCACGTCTTTTTCAGTTTGATTATACCGGCGCTATAACCGGAAGTAAATTTTATCCTGGGTTTGATAATGGATGGAAATATTTTGGCAGATTGAACAATGGGAAATATGTTGCATTTGGTGGCACGGATGAAGGACAGTGGTCTGAAAGTTGGTCTCGTTGCTTTAACAGTGATTTCGATTATATTGGAAACTATCTCTGGCCTGTTGAGCATGATGAGCATACGAGCGGTGTTCGGCAAAGAAAGCTTTTCCCACATGGTAGCGGCTTTATAACGGGCGGTAGCAATAATCCCGAGTTTTGGATTGCCTATGAAAATAGCTTTGTCCCTGTAAGTAATGATGAATTTGTAGTTCCAACCCAGCACAAAATCAATATTTCCCCAAACCCTTTTAATCCTGATACATCTTTAGAGTTCACATTAACCCAGCCAGCATATATAGA
Organism: Candidatus Cloacimonadota bacterium; assembly: GCA_021106755.1. Classification (GTDB taxonomy): domain Bacteria; phylum Cloacimonadota; class Cloacimonadia; order Cloacimonadales; family JAIOQZ01; genus JAIOTM01. Next base: position 1,325 of record JAIOTM010000163.1, read on the forward strand.
ACTATCCGTATTTAATATAAAAGGTCAATTAGTCAAAACACTTGTAAATCAACGTCTGCAATCTGGTGTCCACAAGATTAACTGGGATGGAAAGGATAACTCTAACCACCCCAGTGCCAGCGGTATCTATTTCTTTAAGTTAAAGTATGGAGGGAAAACTTCTATACAAAAAGCTACATTATTAAAATAAGGTTTAACTTGAAATAATTGTTTTTTATTTGACAAACGGAATGGAATTTGCATTAATTTGTCCATAAAGGATAAATTCTCTGGAGGAAAAATGAAGAAGGCGATGCTAATAGCACTAACACTAACAATCTTTTGCTGTATAACCGCTAAAGAATGGTTTGAACGGATTGAGCCATTTCCTGAAATACCACCCTCTGAAAAATCCAACTACATTATAGATATTACCCAATGTAGCGATGGTGGTTATGCTGTCCTAAGCGTATTTACTACCTATTTGGAAGATATCGGTTAGCACGAATTTAGCTGTATTGTATGTCTTAATAGCAGTTTGGAAATACAATGGGCAACATTGGAAGACACCTATTTTGATGAGGATTACAATACACGTGGTATTGTAGAACTATCCGACAGAGGTATTGTTACCATAATGGATGATACTCTGGTAAAATTTGACGGACATGGCGATTTTGAATGGGCAATTTATATCAATCAATCCCTTAGTAGTTCGCAATACTTGCATGCCTATCCGGATGGTGGTTTTGCAGTTATTGGTAATAATAGTAGCACGGCAGGTTATTTACTAAAGATTATGCGTATGGATAACGATGGTAATATTGTATGGCAACGTGAATGTAATTACTGGGGTCCATTTTTAGATACATATAGACCTAGTGATGTTTTTATGGGATCAGGTAATGTTCTGCATATTGCTGGCAATATTGCAAATGCATGGCCCATAGACGATAGAATTGAAGAATACCCCTTTCTTGTTGCCTTTGATGAATACGGGGATACACTATTTACAAAGTTAGTTACAGAATTTCCATGTTTACCAAAATATTCGTATGGTTATTATGCTATTGCTGAAACTTCGGCAAAGGAAATTGTTATGATTTCGAATCAGTTTAATTTATTTAGCCATGAGGCTACTTGCCGATTTTTTCAATTTGATAGCTTCGGGCAGTTAACCGGTAGTGTGCATTTACCGGAGATAGATAACCAATATCATGATTTAATTAGGCTAAACAATGACAATTATGTAACTATTGGCGGCTCTTATTCCGATGATGAATTGCTTCTATGTTTTAATAGTGAGTTTCAATATATCGGCCACTATCAATGGCCCGGTAACTCAATTATATCAAACCCACGGCTTTTCCCACATGGTAATGGCTTTATAACTATTGGACATATTCTTGACGGTTTCTGGCTTAGCTATATAAACACCTTGATACCTGTTGCCAATGATGATTTTGTTTTACCATTTGAAAAAAACTTAACAGTTTCACCAAATCCCTTTAATCCAAGTACAACAATAGAGTTCTCGTTAACAAAGCCGATATTAACCGAACTATTTGTCTATAATATTAAAGGTCAATTGGTAAAAACATTGATAAATCAACGTCTGCAATCCGGTATTCACAAAGTAAACTGGGATGGAAAGGATGATTTTAATAACCTCTGTGCCAGTGGAATTTATTTCTTTAAAATAAAGTACAATAATAAAACAGTTGTTCAAAAAGCAACGCTTTTAAAGTAGGAGAAAACGTGAAGAAATTAATGTTATGGACAATCATGCTACTAATCTCGATGTCTCTGTTTGCCCAGCAGACAATGAAAACAACAACAAGAACTACTGGCACTAATTCGCTGGTGCGTCTCAGAAATGCTGTAATTAACCCATCGGGTACTATGCAAGGAGTAACCGATCCCGCTAGCCCATATTATGGTTATGTATATTCGGGGCACAACTCTGTCTATTTCGATTCAATGATGGAACGCTATTTTCTGGATTTTGTTAATGCGGAAGATAGTAATGTTTACCACCCGACCATCTTAAGATCTCCATTTTACGCTCTTAATAATTTAGATAGTGATATGACAGATATTATTGATGAAGTTATATTTCAGCCCGATACAACGGCAGCTACTTCGGAGTTCGATGATGTTGCTTATAACTTGGGAAGATTTGCAACTTTTAACGATACTCTCTACTGGAATGCACAGGACTGGGTTAATGGATATTTTCATAAAACAGGAGATCCAGATCTGGATTGTCGGAAGCGTTGTCTTGCTTTGGCTCACGACCTCTATTACATGGCTTCGATTCTTGATTGGGGCTGGGAGTATTTTGATTTACCTTTACAAAAAACACATGTAATAGAACAAGTAGCAATAGTAACCGATTACGCTTACAAAACCTATGAGAACAGAACTCATTGGTGCGGTACACCCTCAAATCCACCTGATGACTATATGGATTTTCCCAATACTACCTGTGGCAACTACGGCTTGTTACTGCTTTCATCTATGGCTTATGCGGGCATAGTTCTAAATGATGAAGATTTAACTACATTAACGTATAATATAGATGGTACTACCCAAAGTCTTCTCGATGATGGTATAGACTATTATGTTTATGCGGCTAATTATTTATTTAATGAAGTAGATAACCAGACAGAGAATAATCTTATTGATGGAATTCCCTGGACCAATTACGAGGGTTTGTGGGGATTAAATACACACCATGAATTATACACGGAAGGTTCAGGATACTATCCGTATGTTATGAGAATTATGTCTCAACTTATGTTAGCTGAAATTGGAGCAGGTTTAGCCAACCGTTTTAATGATGATACATTCAAACAGATGACCAGAAATCATCTTCATATGTATAATCCCCACTACAATCCAGTAAGCTGGAATGATGCCTATCGGAGAGCACCGATTGCTGATCCACTTATTTCTGTTTTCTGGAATAGTTCAGATACACAGCAAAGAGCGGATATCAGAAATTTTGTCAGTAGTGCCGATTTGTTTAACACAGCTGCTGTAGGTCCCTGCTTCTATTCTTATCATAGTATTCTATATGCTTATGCTCAAAGCAACACATATCCTGCCAATATTTTAGCTTCATCTGATCCTGTTTTTTACCATGAATCATCTTACTATGAAAGCAAAGAGTTCTCGGTTATCAGACCCGAGATTTTATCCAGAAGCGATTTTGAAGATAATCTTTCAATGTGGGTATGGCACAAGAACAAACGCTTCATTGGC
>JAIOTM010000409.1 GCA_021106755.1 Candidatus Cloacimonadota bacterium
GAATGATAGACACACTTCACAATAAAACTGATACTATTGATGATTTACTGCACTGCGCGGATATCGCGTTGTATCACGCCAAGGAAACCGGTAAGAACAGAGTAGTAGTTTACCACGAAGAAATGAATTCACTGTGCAAATAGTAGTAAAGAAATTCGGGGGATCATCTCTCAACAACATAGACCGCGTAAAAAAAGTGGCGGAACTGATAGCTATTGACCAGAAGGATGGTGAGCAGATAATTGCTGTAGTCTCCGCGATGGGGAAAACCACCAACGAATTAATCAAACAGGCTTATAGTGTCAGCTCCACACCTTCGCGGCGGGAACTGGATATGCTGATGACAGCTGGTGAGCGAATCACTATGTCGCTTCTCTCTATTGCCCTGCTAAACCTCGGAGTTGATTCTATCTCTCTGACTGGTTCACAGTGTGGAATAATCACCGACACTCATCATGGTAACGCGAAGATAATTGATGTGCGTGCCTTTCGGATGAATGAAGCACTTAAGCAGGGGAAAGTTGTAATCGTTGCCGGTTTTCAGGGGGTGAGTAAGGATAAAGAGGTTACTACCCTTGGCAGAGGCGGGTCGGACACAACCGCTGTTGCCCTCGCGAGCTATTTGAAAGCTACCCGCTGTGAAATATACACCGATGTAAGAGGAGTATTCAGCGCTAATCCGCACTGGATTCCGAAAGCACGATTACTTCCCGAAATAGATGCCGCTCAAATGTTGATAATGTCATATTCAGGCTCAACAGTACTGCATCCGCGCGCAGTTGAGTTCGCAATTGACTACGAAAGGCCTGTGGTGGTGAAGTCATCATTCGGCAAAGCCGGAGAGACAGTTATTGTCCCCGAAGAAACGCGGAATATCCGAGGAGAAGAGCTTATGGAAGACAGAGTTGTAACTTCAATAACCAGCCAGTCAGGTTTGTTTGGGTACCAGATTTACTACCCTGAAGGCATATCCAGACTGTTCAATGAGTTAAACCGCTCAGGGCTTGATGTTTTCTCGTATGAGTTTATCGACTCGGAAAGAATCAATGTTTTTATAGAGCGGGAATTCCGCGAAGAGCTTGAAACATTGGCTACCGCCCAGTCGTGGCAGATAGAGCCGCTTTATTCATCGGATGGGATGGGTGAGGGGAAAACCTTAGCTGCCATAACACTTGTAGGAATCCGTTTGTGGAACAATCTCGGGATAATGTCCAGTATTCTGAACCTTCTGGAGCAACAGTCCATTCCCATGATACGATTTCATCATACTTATTCAAGTGTTTCCTTTTATGTGGCAGAAGAATTTGAGAAAAAACTTGTAAAAAGGCTTCATAGGGAATATATTACTGAAAGATGAAGATGTAGTATGTATTTCTTCTATGGGATATGTTACATTCGTAAAAACTGATGGTGAGGAATAGAAATTGGAAAATCAAGAGAAAGCTTATGGAAAATAGAAGTGTACTGATTATTGATGATGATTTAACGCTATGCGAAATGACTAAGGAAATGCTTAGTATGTTCAATATAAATGCTATGATAGCCGAAACTAAAGAAGAAGCTATAAACTTGTACAAGGAAAAGCAGGACGATATCTGGCTGATAGTCTTTGACATGCATCTGGAACAGAATACCGGAGTTGAAGTTTTCAATGCGCTGAAAAAGATTAACGGCAATTTTATTCCCTTTCTCGCTTCTGGAATGATAACAGAAGCGGATAAGCAAAAATTTGAAGATATTGGGTTTCTTGAGATAATTGCTAAACCTTTTTCCATGAAAACACTTAAACAAAAGATTATGGAATACATGGTCTGACAAACTAACAAATCTACAATTCAGAGGTTATTGTGAAACGTTATCTTGTTACAAGCGCGTTACCTTACGCCAACGGGAAACTGCATATTGGACACATTGCGGGGAGTAATCTTCCCGCTGATATTTTTGTCAAATTCCTCAAGCTCAAAGGGGAAGATGTTATCTACATCTGTGGAACCGACGAACATGGCGCACCCATTACTATCGCGGCAGAGCAACAGAATACAACCCCCGTTGAAATAGTGAAACGTTATCATGATAGCATGGTAAGGGATTTTGAAGGATTAGGATTTGAGTTCGAGAATTTCTCCGGTACTGCCCGCCCAGTACACCATAAACTGGCACAAGAGTTTTTTACTAATCTGCTGAAAAAAGGTTTCATTAATACCGATACGACAAATCAGTGGTATGATGAAAAGGCTGACCGCTTTCTGGCAGACCGTTATGTGGAAGGTATTTGCCCTTACTGTGGGGAGGATGGAGCAAGAGGAGACCAGTGCGATGCCTGCGGCAAACTGATTGATGCTGTTAATCTGATTGACCCCAAGAGCAAAATTACCGGCAATACGCCAATTCTGCGCGAAACCAAACACTGGTACTTAGATTTACTCCGTTTTGAAAATGATTTGTGGGTGTGGTTAGAAAGCAAGACATACTGGAAAGAGAATGTTCGTAACTTTATTCTTAGCTGGTTAGATGACGGACTTATTCAGCGTTCGATAACCCGCGATTTGAAATGGGGCGTTCCGGTACCTCTTCCAAACGCCGAAGGCAAAGTGCTTTACGTTTGGTTCGAGGCTCCAATAGGCTATATCTCATCGACTATTGAATGGTCGGAGCAAATTGGCAAACCAGACAAATGGAAAGAGTATTGGCTTAATCCCGATACACGGATGATACATTTTCTCGGAAAAGACAACATCCCCTTCCACACAATTATCTGGCCTGCGGTGTTGATGCAGCAGGATAAGCCCTATGTGTTGCCTTATGATGTTCCCGCAAATGAATACCTCAACTTAGAAGGCCAAAAAATCTCTACCAGTCGCAACTGGGCGGTTTGGGTGGAGGATTTTCTTAAATATTTTGATGGAGAATTGCTTCGCTACACTCTCGCCGCGAACGCACCGGAAACCAAAGACAGCGATTTCTCCTGGAAAGATTTTCAGAATCGGGTTAACAAAGACCTCGCGGATGTGCTGGGAAACCTCGCTAACCGGATTCTACGCTTCTCCGAGAAACATTTCAATAGTAAACTGAGTACACCGCGAACATATACGGAATCGACTCGTCAGTTGCTGGAATTTATAGGGGCACAAGGCGAAAAAATTGAGCTATGCTACTCCACCTATAAAGTTCGTAAGGCAGTTAATCTGATAATTGATATGGCACGGGAAGGAAACCGTTTCTTCGATGAAGCAGAGCCCTGGAAGAGAATCAAAACCGACAGAGCCGCTGCGGAGGAATCTTTATGGGTTTGCGCTCGTGTGTTACAGGCTGTTTCGGTTTTCCTCTATCCTGTAATGCCAAAGCATATGACCACATTACGTAAGATGGTTGGGCTTGGGGACGAACGCCCTGTATGGGATGATTTCCGCAAAGATACGCCGGAATACGTAATCAGTGATGTGAAAGTCTTATTCCTGAA
>JAIOTM010000008.1 GCA_021106755.1 Candidatus Cloacimonadota bacterium
CATCCGCTGAAATATCCGGTATAAAGGAGCATACAACAGCACCTTAAATTCACCGCTACGCATTATATAGATAAAATCCCGGACTAATTCCGCCAGCACAGGCTTTACTACCATTCCTGAAAAAGATGGTTGCTGCTGGTAGATTTCCCCTTCCGCTATGCCCTCGCCATGAAACCGTTGCCAAACCTGAGGTAGCGTGTAGTCGTGAGAATGTTCCACAACCGCATCGGCAACATAGACAATTTTATATCCCAGCTTTTTCATCTTCCACGACCACTCAATATCTTCGGAGTACTGTATAGAAGGATTAAATGGATATTTTTTCAGCAAGTCACAGGGAACAGCACTGGTTGCGAGAGAAAAGAAATGACTCCATGATGCCGCCAGTTTTCCATCGCCAAACGCCCGCTCATTGTCTTTGCGGACGAGAGGATGAGCATCGGGACGTGAGAGTTGGTTTCCGAAGACCGCGGCAATATTTTCATCCTCTGATTTTCGGGTCAGATTCTCAAGCCAGTAAATATTCTGCGGAACGCAATCCGAGTTATTAAAGACTATCACGTTACCGCTGGCTTTTTCTACTGCTTCGTTGAGTACCCGACCCGGTACATAATTGGTTACCTGATAGGCAATATCGGGGTTATACTTCTTTATCTCTTCCCATGTACCATCTCTTGAACCGCTATCAACTACAATTAGCTCAAAATCCTGACGCGTCTGCTTCTTTATCATCGACAGAGTTCTGCCGATAAAGTGAATATCATTATAGGCGCGGACTATTATGCTGATTTCAGCCATTGTCGGTATCCTTCTTTTCCAAATTACAATTGATATAGAAAATTGTTTCGTTGATATTTCGCATTCTTCGGCGGGAACTATTTGAAGCAATCCTGCCAATCATCAGCATACCTCTGCCCCTATCTCTGAACATCTGATTTCGGGCATCTAATCCTGTATCTCGCTGGTAATCCGGCGGGAAATCCCACTCACAGCCTTCGTCGTAAAAACGAATCTCCACTCCATCCTGCAGAATCTTCAAATAAACAAGAATAACGCTGTGAATACTACTTTCCACTCCAAACATAGTGATATTATTGAGAAACTCGTTGAGAATCAGTTCAACCTTGTATCCCAGACTATCGCACTGAGTCCGGTTACGGATAAAACTCTCTCCTTCTCTGCCAACTAACGAGATATTGGGCTTTCTCGAATCAATCGCGAAGAGAAGCGATTCTTCCCACTCGGTTTTGCTCAGTTCAGATTCGTTCTGCTTTACAGCCTGAATAGTGCTCAGGTGCAAGCTATCTGGCAAAAGTGTTTCCTTCTCCCGATTAAGCTTATCAACAAGCCATTGTGGAAACATCAGTCCTGAAACCATCTTGGGGTCGTGGATTAGCAATGAATCGTTCAGGAAGTCAGCTTTAGATTTGCTGTCCGGTTCATGGGCATCGTGAGTTACAACCAACCGTATATGGTAGGGGTCAACATCGTATAGTGTGCTCTCTTTCATGCAATAGGGATAATGCGGTTCGGTACCGATGGGGACAGTATGAGAACATGCAATTCTGTCTGTTTTTCCACTACAGGTTTCCATCAGATAGAAGGGAAAAGAGCCTGCCCCGCTATATTCAAAAGTGTCGTTTTCAATATTCAGAATTCCAAGCACGATATGTACGTAGCTCCCCTCAAACTGATTGACAATCATACTATTCAACATAGATAAAATCCGTCCCGGACCATCTGGTTCGTACAGCGGCAACAGCTTGTTAAGCATTATATGGGTCGCGTATTTAATCATCAGAGTTGTTACCACATCAGCATCAATTCTGGCACGGGCTATCATGTATTTCGTTTTCGATAATTGAATATTTCGCTGGAAATGATTTGGTGAATATTTAGTGTGGGAATTGCTGATAATCAGGTTATCTATCAGTTGAAATCCTTCGGATTGGTCCAGATGATTCAGTACACCAGCCTGTTTCTCAAAATCCGTTATTCGCTCAGAGCAGTCCGCGAGTTCTATTGCCATGTCTAAACCAACAGGAATTGTTACCGCGTGGGAACTATCCCGATATTCACCAGTCCACTCCGGGGGCGGTAGCTCTTTGTCCAGACTATCTCTAACCGGAATAAATACTGGTTTTTTGTATATTGCCGGATTTTCCCCACTATTCACCACTCTCAGCAGCAGTTTTCCGGTGCTGTCATCCGACGGGTCGGCATTCAGCAAAACAGCGTTATACCCGGAAGTAATCAACAATCTGCTTACTTCATGGGGTAACCTGTTTCCGCAATCAATTATCAGTTCGTGTTTCATGTTAAGTTACTTCAGAATCCTGTTTATCTCAGCAGCGATTTTTACAGCTTGCTTTTCTTTGAGAATCGTATCATGGTTTGCCTCTATCTGGAAACGGGTAATCTTATTCGAGAATACAGGCCAACTCATCCACGGATCGGGAATAATACCATCTGGCGGATGAGTGGCGGAGAATAAGGTTATCTCGCCTTTGTACGGACGATTAGTATAGTTCATTACCGCGTTTAGATTAGTGGCGCGAACTTCCGACCGATTGGCGAAAATTCCTCTGTCCTGAAAGATGTTATCTTCATCAAACAACTCTTTGTTCCCGTTCCTGTTTTCGAGCTTTTTACTGAACCAGTCAATTAACTCATTCTTTGGTAACGATAACAGCATTTTTATCCGCCGCAACATAAATTGTATTTTACGGGCGGGACATGGACCAAACGCCCAGGTATCGAACAGGAAAATATGGGGTATTTCGTATCCTTTCCACCGTAATCTACGTGCCATCTCCACAGCTACACTGCCGCCAAAACACCAGCCACCGAGCGAGAAGGGCGGCTTAAACCCATAATCCCTGATTAACGAGATATAGTAGTCCGCCATATCGTATATGCTGGTATGTCGTTGCTCTTTATCTAACAAGCCAAGAGCCTGAAAACCGTAAACTGGTTGCTCAGGAGCAAGCTCCCGGACAAGATGCACATAGCCAAGTAAATCTCCGGGTAGAGGATGAATAAGAAAGAGCGGAGCACGATTTGGGTCTCCTTTTTTCAATTCAACGAGCGAGAAACTTCCGAAAGTATTGGATTCCAGCGATTTCTGTCGGAGAAAACCTGCCAGCATCTCAATATCTTCATGGCGGAAAAGTTCGTTGATACGTAGCATCAGACCAGCTTCCGAGAGAACATTTATTACTTTCATAGATAAAATCGAATTACCACCCAGATCAAAGAAATTGTCTTTGATTCCAACCCGCTCCACTTTCAGCACCCGCGCGATGATATTACACAGCAATTCCTGATCAGGTGTCTGCGGTGGGATATATTGTCCCTTAACGGTAATTTCCTGTAAATCCGGCTGCGGCAGTGCTTTCCGGTCAATTTTTCCACTAGCGGTAAACGGAAATTCCGGCAGAGAAATATAAACATTAGGTATCATATAATCGGGCAAATCGCTCCGCATCTTTTCAATTATCATATCCCGATTAATAGTAGCGTTATCCTCTGATATAACATACGCCACGAGACGCATTTCAGCAAGTGTATCCCCCACCGGATTGACTACAGCGGCGTTAATCTCTGGAAATTGCGTCAATCTGTGCTCAATTTCGCCGAGTTCAATGCGATGACCCCGCAGTTTTATCTGGAAATCGTTACGACCAATGTATTCCAGATTGCCATCCGGTAGCCAGCGAACTAAATCACC
>JAIOTM010000247.1 GCA_021106755.1 Candidatus Cloacimonadota bacterium
ACCTATCAGTCCATGCCGGATGTCGTATCCTGCCCGGAGAGTACCACTTACATCGGAGCCATAGAATGGGTAGATGTCCACCGCGTACTGAAGTTTCTTTTCTTTTGCTATCTTTATCAGAGAGTTGGTTATATCGTAATCGTATGGACCAGATGAATCCTTGGCACAGATAGAAACTTTGTGTTCATCAGTTTCGAGGTCATCGCCAACCGCGCCCATATCTACCGAAATCATCTCAAGCGCGTCTTCTGGAATCCCGGATGATCCGCCATGACCAACTTCTTCATAGGTTGTAAAGAGCAGGTAAACTTTACGGGTTAAAAGAGCTTTCTCTTTCAGAATATATTTTGCCAAAGCTATCAACACCGCTGCCGAAGCTTTGTCATCTAAGTGTCGACTTTTAATATAGCCGCTTTTTGTAACCACTGTTCGGGGGTTGAAAGAAATGAAATCGCCCGCGTTTATTCCCAGCTTCTTCACATCGTTTTTATCAAAAACCTTTTCATCCAGCACCACTTCCATGGTTTCATCGGTACGCTCGGTTGAACCAGCTTTTCTATTAACATGCGAAGCGGGATTAACCAGCATAATTGTTCCATCAAAGACCTTTCCTGTGCGAGTATGTACTAAGCAATTCTCAGTTTCGATGTAGTTGAAAGGATAGCCCCCTACCTGCGTCATCCTGAGTCTGCCATTACCCTTAATAGACCGAACCATTGCGCCCAGAGTATCTACATGCGCAGCTAAAACTAACGGGTTGCCCTTACCACCCAGATCAATAATTACCGAACCCTTGTTAGACTCGGTTACGGGAAGGGACATTTCCGTAAACTGCTTGCGTAAGTACTCACGAACTTCTGCGGTAAAGCCACTGGGACTGGGAATCGCGCATAATTGCTGAATCTGTTTTACTGTAAAATCTGTGAATCTGGTAAGCTTTTTCATAGATACCTCAATTTTTTCTCATTAAGCGGGATTGGGCATTAGCTGTCAATTAAATTGGAGAAACAAGCACTCCGAAAAATTCTGGAATTGATGGATAGAAGCATATTTTGTACTGTCAAAGCTGATTGTAACCATCATTACACAATGTTGGTTTAAGAAAGTAAGGTTTTACATTGGATTCGCGAAAGTACCTATTTCAGCATCACCGCTTTTCTTACTAATGTTTTCGCGGAAGTTTTCAGGGCAAACAGGTACAGCCCTGAAGCAGCTTTCTGACCGATAGTGTTTTCACCGTTCCAGATAATTTGATGCTCACCTGCTTCAAGTTTGGCGGAGATCAGAGTTTTTACTTTGCGACCGCGAATGTTGTAAACATCAAGTGTAACATTTTGCTGGTTGTCTAAGCTGAAGCAAATGCTTGTCTCCGGGTTGAACGGATTAGGATAGATACTGGTAAACTCAGTTATGGCAGGTGAGACCAAACCATTGTCAACTGGAAGCACATTAGCATCGCCATAATAAGCTGTGCGGCGGTTGTTACCCCTGTAAACTGGCCAGGGATGATGTATTCCCATAGGCGTTTTGATATCAATGACCATAAAGCCGTTGAACCACCCACCTATCAAATCAACATCACCATCATTATCAATATCACCGAGAGCGGGTGGTGTACAACCTATACCGGATGAAGGAATTGGTGAGTAGCTGTTCTCAACTCCATTTGTGTTGTAGATACTTATATAGCAGTTATTTCCAAACTGAACAATATCCAGAACACCATCGTTGTCGATGTCGCCTACGAGCGGTGACCGGGCAGTATTGGCTCCGGATGATAGCGGAAATCCCGCTTTGTCAGTTCCATCCTGATTAATAACGTATAGCTCTCCATAAAGGGTTCTGAATATAAGCTCTTGCGCACCATCCCAATCTACATTGGCAGCTACTGGTGATCCTGCGATTCGTCCTGAAATTGGCAAATCCAGTGTGCATGTGCCGTCTGGATTAAATATCTTCAAACGGTTGAAATTTGTCCCAATAGCAATATGTTTATTACCGAGTACGATTGGTGAGCAACTTGTTTGCACTCCGAGGTCTGCCGGAAATCCACTGAGTTCTGTCCCTGAGACAGTATAAACATGCAAAAGACCGTCTATCGTAGCCGCGATAATCTCGTCCGTGCCATCTCCATTTATATCGGCAGTAGCCAAGTCGGACGTAACTCTGGATTCGTTGTTAACAGGGAATCCAGTCATTACGTTACCGGAACTATCCAAGAGGTAAATCCCGGTTTCGATAAAAGCAAAAGCTATCTCCCAGCTTCCGTTGCCATCCGCGTTCAGAATAACCGGACTGGTTGAAATATCCCCAAATCCGGACTTAGTCCAGATTTCATTACCTTGCAAATCCTTAGCAAAAACTTTTCCGGTACGGGTAGCCCAAATAATATCGTTGCTTCCGTCGTCATCAATGTCCGCCATTGCCGGACTGTCATCGACTTGATCGTCACCATCAACAGGATAGCCGGGCAACTCGGTTGATGTGTAATCCAGTACATGCAGAACGCTGTTTTTGCTCAGTAAGATAAGATCATCAATACCGTCACCGTTTACATCTTCCAGAATGGGTGCCGCCCCGAAATTGACATCACTGAACCAGGGCCAGTTGGTCAGCATCAGGTTAACAGGCATCTCAAACTCAAACTCTTTAGAGAAAAGACCACCGCTGGTGCCAAGTGCTTCTACAGTTATCGTAAACGCGTAATCATTCAGAGGACCATTTGCGGGAATACTGACGGAAAAAGGCTGTGATATATTGGAAGTTGTAGCACCGGGTTGCAGTGCTCCGAAGTCGATGTTGTTGTTGATAATCTGGATGTCAGAATTTTCAAAACTGATTGATACTGTGATTGAAACCGCTTCCGCCCAATTCTGACTGTTTTCCAAATCGATTATAAGATCAACGGTTTCGCCTGGGTTAGCCATATTAT
>JAIOTM010000147.1 GCA_021106755.1 Candidatus Cloacimonadota bacterium
CATAACTATGGTCATCCCGGTTTTCGATTACATATTCGCGGCAGACAAGACAGGTGTTATCTATTCCAATTACGCAGGTTTTTCCGAGGCAATATCAGCTTCGCTGACCACGTTTTGGCAAAGCTCAGGATTCACACTGCATATAAGCGCGTATAATCCTTTGTTTGAAGACATTGGCGAGATAATGAAACTGACAGATTCTTATCTTCTTTTGAAAATGATTTCCATAACTGTTATTCTGTTGATTCTGTTAAAAAACATATTCTTCTTTGCTCAACGGATGATGGTGATAAACCTGCGCGGAAAAACAGTGCTGGATATCCGCAATTCTATGTTTGAAAACTATTTGCGGCAAAGTTTCGCCTTCTTCGGAAAGCAAAAAGTAGGTGATGCTTTAGTACGCATGATAAACGATTTGGGAATAGTGAGTAACCAATTGATAATTGAGATGTTTACAATTGCGCGGGATGTAATTCAGGTGCTGATATTTGTAAGGATTGCTATCTATCTCAACCCACGACTCTTTCTTATTGGAGTAGTAATTATGCCCGTTTTTATGTTGTTTGTGGGTTATATAAGCAACAAAATAAAAAAATATGCCCGACGGATGCAGAACCAGTTGTCCGAATTGTTTTCTTCCATTGAGGAAATTCTCGCCAATATCCGAATTGTTATCGCTTTTTCCCGACAAAAAGATATGCTGGGAAAAGTACGCTCTCAGAATAAGAAGCATTTTAAGTTCTGGCGTAAAGGGGAAATATATAACGCTACAAATGTACCGTTAACCGAAGTAACCACAACAGCCATTGGAGTACTTGTGCTTATTTATGGTGGTAAAATGGTGTTAGACCCCTCCAGCGGATTCAGTTTTGGTCATTTCAGCACTTTCCTGTTGGCAATCTTTGCGATTATGCAACCAATAAAGGCAATTGGCAAAGCATACTTAAAGGTGACAAAAGCAATGGTTTCGCTCAATCGTATTTACGAAGTGCTTGATCTGGAAACAGGCTCGGATGAAACTACTTCTTTACAAACAAAGAAAGAATTTAACAAGTCTATAGAGCTTCGGGACGTGGGATTTAGCTACGATGGTAAGAAAAAGGTTCTCAGCGGGATTAACCTGATAGCTGCCAAAGGGGAGAAAATCGCTTTCGTTGGTGGTAGCGGGGCGGGTAAGACAACTCTCGTAAACCTCTTACCTCGCTTCTATGACGCGACTGAGGGTGAAATCCTTATAGACGGTATAAGCCAAAAGGATATACGCTTGCCGGATTTACGGAATTTATTCGGGATAGTAACTCAGGAATCGATTCTATTCAGTGATACCGTTGCCGAAAATATTCGTTTTGGCGGTCGGGGGGAAATAAACGAAGAGCAACTACGTAAAGCTACTGTAATAGCCAACGCCGATGAGTTTATCAATGAGATGGAAAACGGCTTCGACACACTTCTTGATATTAAGGGCGGCAATATCTCCGGTGGACAAAAGCAACGGCTGTGTATCGCGCGGGCTATTGTAGGTAATCCTCCTATCTTAATTTTTGACGAGGCTACAAGTGCTTTAGATACGGAATCGGAACGTAAAGTACAAACGGCTATCGAAAACGCGACTCGCAATCGCACTGTGTTTCTGATAGCTCATCGTCTCTCAACAATCCTTAAAGCCGATAAAATCGTGGTGATGGAGAAGGGACAGATAGTTGGCATGGGTCGTCACGAAGAGTTGCTGAAAACCAGTTCCCGCTATCTAACTCTATACAATTTACAATTCGCTGTGGAGGAGCAGTCATGAAAATCAGTGGTTTCTCGTTTGTAAGAAATGGTGTGAAACTCTATTATCCGGTTACTGAGATGATTCGCTCAATACTTCCTCTTGTGGACGAATTTGTTATCGCAATTGGCAAAGGAGACGCGGACGACACCACCCGTGCCGATATTGTCGCGATTGGTGATGATAAAATCAGGATTATTGATACTATCTGGGAAGAGAAATATTTCAAAAAGGGAATCTCAAACGCTATTCAAACTGATATTGCACTGAAAGAATGCAATGGCGACTGGCTCTTCTATCTTCAGGCTGATGAAGTAATACACGAGAAGTATCTACCAGTTATCAAAGCCAGATGTCAGGAACTTCTTGACAAGCCGGAAATAGAAGGATTGCTTTTCAGTTACAGGCATTTCTGGGGTGATTATCACCATTATCAAAATGGACATGGTTGGTATCCGCACGAAATCCGTATAGTTCGAAACCAGCCGGAAATACACTCTTACGAAAGCGCGCAGTCGTTCCGAAGTTTCATTAACTACGATAATCCACGTCAGCCTGAAGGCACGCGAAAGCTCAACGTGGCTTCCGTTGACGCCGAAGTTTATCACTATGGCTGGGTGCGTCCTCCAGACTTGATGGTAAACAAAACAAAAGCTCTTGAAACCGTACATAGAGGTGTAAAAGAAGCTGACAAAATGTTCCGGGAGCGACCAGATTATTTCGATTACGGACCTCTGAATTATCTGGGAATATTTGAGGGAACTCATCCCGCGGTGATGGAGGAGATGATTGCGGAACTGGACTGGCAGGAACAACTGCAAATGACTGGAAAACCTAAGTCAGACCGTAAATTACACAAACACGAGCGTCCGAAATACAGATTCTATAGCTGGTTTGAAAAAACATTCAATAACGGGAAACAGATAGGTGGTTTTCGTAACTATCACCTGTTAAAAAATGTATAAATTAAAACTACATATTATCAGTCTGGGTTGCCCGAAAAATCTGGTGGACTCAGAAAGATTTGCCTGGCTGGCTGTCGAAGCAGATTTAGTGCTTACCGATACTCTTGAGCAGGCTGATTTTATCTTAATTAATACTTGCGGGTTTATAGAAAGTGCCAGAGAAGAATCTGTAGAGACAATTCTGACCGCGTTAGAACTGCGTCAGCCAAACGCGAAAGTCTGGGTGACGGGGTGCATGGTTCAGCGGTATTTGCCGGACTTGCAACGGGAAATCCCGGAAGTGGAAGCCTGGGTCAATTTGAAGGATTTTACTAACTTTGCCGGATTAGTGAAATTTTCAGGAAAAATAAACCTGTCACGTCAACCCTTGCAGGTGGAGCAGTTTGCGTTTCTGAGGATAGCAGACGGATGTAACAATAATTGCAGCTACTGTGCTATTCCATCTATTCGCGGCAGACTAGTGAGCGAAACTGAGGAAAAGTTAGTTAGAGAAGCTCGCTTACTTGTACAAAACGGTGCCAGAGAACTAATCATTACCGGGCAGGATATTACCCGCTACGGGCTGGATTCTCACGGTAAATCGCAATTAGTACCGTTGTTGGAAAAACTGCACGAGTTAGAGAAACTTGCCTGGATACGTCTGATGTACCTGCATCCCGCTCATGTAGATAAAGCAATTATCTCAGCGGTGCGGGATATGCCTAAAGTGCGG
>JAIOTM010000420.1 GCA_021106755.1 Candidatus Cloacimonadota bacterium
AAGAACAATGAAGTTTATAGATGAAGTAAATGAAATGCCAACGATTTTCAATTGGAAATGGAAGATGAATGAAATGTGATTTATGTTGTATAGTTATTTTGGAAACTCTATACTAGGTATGGTAAGATGATTTTTCCTATATCGCTTCGACGAATGCTTACGTTTCTTTTTTAGCTCATTGCGAGAGCGTTTGCCAGAATGTATTTTCCATTTTTTTGATAAAGTATATTTTTTCATCCAATTTCCAAATCCATATCGTTAAAGCAATCTTTCAAAAACTGTTACATAATTAATCAGAAAATAATATAGATTGTCAATGTCAAACTCTATTTTGACAAGAAAAATACTAAGATTATTATTGGATCATGTTACTAACCGAAGAACAAGTTGACACTATCATAGCCGACCACAGAATTGATGAAATTGAGAGTGGCAGGTCGAAGCTGTACACACTGGAAGAAGTAAAGGCTATTTTAGCAGAGCCAACAAAAGCAATCTCTGAAAAATCCCCGATTTCTCCTTCTAAATAGCCATAATATCAGGTTCTTTCCCAATCTTTTCCCCCATTATAGAAATTTTGCTTTACAAGCTAAACCTATATGAAAATTTTACTCTGAATAAAAATGAAAGGAGATAATGCTATGGCACTGAGTAACGAGGCCAAAGTGGCGATTATGGCAGAGTTTAAACTCCATGATTCCGATACCGGCTCACCCGAAGTACAAGTAGCGCTTTGTACGCATCGTATTAAAGCGATTACCGAACACCTCAAACTGCACAAGAAAGACTACCATTCACGTCGCGGTTTACTAATGATAATCGGGAAACGGCGGCGACTGTTAAAATACATGCAGTCGCAGGATGTGGAGCGGTATCGCACCATAATTAAAGCACTGGGATTAAGAAAATAAAGCTATTGGGAGAGGCTTTTCTGAAAAGCTTCTCCCACTTTGCTGATCTTTGAAAAAGCGAAAAGATTCTCTGCAAAAAAAACTAACACAAAGAGAATCATTAACCAACGGCAGAATATTGAGCAATAAGCAGAAGTAATTGAAAGTGGCTTCCGCCTATTGCTTAACATGTCTGCCATGAAAACATAAAGAGGATAACTATGTTTAATGTAATCAAAAAAAGTATGGAAGTGGACGGCAGAACTCTGTCTATGGAAACTGGCAGAATGGCACGTCAAGCCAACGGTTCTGTCTTAATAACATTCGAAGATACCGTGTTACTGGTAACTGCGACTGCATCTAAAGAACCCCGCGAGGGAATTGATTTTTTTCCACTAATCGTGGATTTCAATGAAAAAATGTACGCCTCGGGCAAAATTCCCGGTGGCTTCATCAAGCGTGAAGCACTTCCTTCCTTACAGGCAACACTCAATGCCCGTATGATTGACCGCTCAATCCGTCCACTTTTCCCTGATGGATTTCGCAACGAAATTCAGATTATTTTAACAACCCTGTCTTACGACGGTTCTTGCGACCTTGGTGCTCTTGGTATCATTGGCGCGTCTGCTGCACTGAGTATTTCGGATATTCCGTTCATTGGACCTATTGCCGGTGCGGCAGTTGGCTATAAAGACGGAGAGTATAAAATTTTTCCTGATGATGAGTACATGAAAGAAACAGAAATAGGTCTCATAGTAGCTGGTTCAAAAACATCTGTATGTATGATTGAATCCAGTGCGATAGAGAAAACCGAAGACGAAATGCGTGATGCTGTTTATTTCGGACACAACCACATCAAGAAATTTGTGGAATTTCAGGAAGAATTAATTGCGGAATGTGCCAAAGAAAAAATGGAAGTTGTTGTAGATTTGACTCCGCAGGATATTCTGGACGAGTTGGAAGCAAAATACGGTGAGCGTATAAATTCAGCCGCTCATACACTTGGCAAACACGACCGCGAAAATGCTTTTGATGCCATTAAGAAAGAGGTAGAAGAAATCTACACAGAATCTCTTGGCGAAGAAGTATGGGAAGAAAAAGGCCGCTACTACAAATCAGCGATTAAAGAACTTATAAAAAAGCATGTACGTCACGCAATACTTTTTGACAAACATCGCGCGGACGGTCGCGGAACAGATGATATTCGCCAGATAGTTTGCGAAGTTGATATTGCTCCGAGAGTACATGGCTCTGCCCTGTTTACACGTGGTGAAACCCAATCTCTTGGTGCAGTAACCCTTGGTTCCGCTGCGGATGAAAAAATCATCGATGGTCTGGGCGAAGAATACAAAAAGCGTTTCTACCTGCATTACAACTTCCCACCATTCAGCGTGGGCGAAGTTGGCTTTATGCGGGGTCCCGGACGGCGTGATCTTGGACATGGAATGCTGGCGGAACGTTCACTCGCACCACTGCTTCCTTCCAAAGATGATTTTCCTTATGCTGTACGCATTGTTTCTGATATATTGGAGTCTAACGGTTCTTCATCAATGGCAACTGTATGTAGCGGCTCTATGGCTATGATGGCTGCCGGTGTTCCTCTGAAAAGGGCCGTAGCAGGTATTGCTAATGGTCTTATTATGGAAGATGGCGAGTATGTTGTACTTACCGACATCATGGGTCTGGAAGACCACCTCGGTGACATGGACTTCAAAGTTGCTGGTACTACCGAAGGTATTACCGCGCTTCAGATGGATATAAAAATTGAAGGTATTACCAAAGACATTATGACAATCGCTCTGGAGAAAGCTAAAGTTGCCCGGATGCACATACTCGGAATTATGGATGCAACTATATCTGTTGGTCGTACCGAAGTTTCTCAGTATGCTCCGCAGATTGAGTCGTTCCCGATACCTTCGGAATCTATCGGCGAAGTAATAGGACCAGGTGGAAAGATGATTAAGAGCATTATTGAGAAAACCGGCGTTCAGATAAATATCGATGATGATGGCATCTGCTCAATTGCTTCTTCAGATAAACCAAGCATTGCTAAAGCTGTAAGCATTATCAAAAGCATCGTTTTCGGTCCGCAACCGGATGTAGTCTATGAAGGCGAAGTTGTCCGCGTTGAAGGTTACGGTGTGTTTGTTCGCATAATGGATGGTTACAAAGAAGGAATGGTTCACATTTCCAATATGACCGAAGGACGCCTTAGTGAAGTAACCGATATGTGTAACATGGGTGATACTGTGTATGTGAAATTCCTACGCTCGGAGCGTGGAAAAATCGCTCTGACAATGAAAGGCGTAGAAGGTAACAAAGAACTCGGTGAAGAATATTTCGCGAAAAGTGCAAACGCTCCCCGCACTAACTATGACAACCGTTCGCAAGGTGGACGGGGCGGTCGTGATAATCGAGGTGGCAGAGACAGTCGTGGTGGCAGAGACAATTACCGTGACCGAAATCGCAAATACTAAAGGAGCTTTCATGGATTATAAAGTTGCTGATATAGCATTAGCCGAATTTGGACGCAAGGAAATGGACATATCTGAACTGGAGATGCCGGGACTGATGTCCGTCCGCGAAAAATACGGAAAAGAAAAGCCATTGTCGGGACTTAAAATTACCGGCAGTTTACACATGACAATTCAGACAGCGATTCTCATCGAAACACTGGTAGAACTTGGAGCCAATGTCAGATGGGCAAGCTGTAATATATTTTCGACTCAGGATCACTCGGCGGCAGCAATAGCTGTCACCGGTGTTCCGGTTTTTGCCTGGAAGGGTGAATCATTAGAAGAATACTGGTGGTGTACCCGACATGCACTTTTGTTCGACAACGAAACAGGTCCCGACCAAATCGTGGATGATGGGGGAGACGCTACTCTGATGATTCATGAGGGGTATCGGTTAGAAAATGAGTATGCTGAAACCGGAAAATTACCGGAACCCGGCAATTCCAGCAAAGACATATTTTATATGCACAAGCAGATTCTTGTCGATATGGAAGAGTATCCTCAGCGTTGGCATAAAATTGCCGCCAGACTTCGGGGTGTGAGTGAAGAAACCACTACAGGCGTACATCGGCTTTACCAGTTTTATGAACAAGGGAAACTTCTGTTCCCTGCGTTCAATGTTAACGACTCGGTAACCAAGTCGAAGTTTGATAATCTCTATGGCGGTCGGGAATCCTTCGCG